>JAPJMP010000149.1 GCA_026461645.1 Burkholderiales bacterium | reverse complement strand
CTATAAGGATTGGTTATATATTCTTGTTTTAATTATTTTGGCAATATACATTCCGCACATTATGTTGTTTTATTTAGTTTGTGGTTTAATTGATTTTACACGAAGTAAAGTATATGACTTTGAAAATTGGAAAAGATATTTCATAGGTAATGGGCTTTTAACCTGGATTCTATCTCCTTTTAATTTATTAATGGACTTGCTATCATATAAAAACAAGAGAATTTATAAATTAGAAGATCTTCCAAATGAGTGTCAACAAGAATTAAATAAAATTTTTGAAATTGCGCAAAATAAACCTGAAATTATAGACACATTAAGTAGTATGATGGAAGAAAAAAGAAGAGGAATGATTTTTTTTAAATGGTATGGCAGAAATATTAACACTTCAATTAATATTCAAGAATTTCATGAAGAATTTAAATATGTTAATACAATTGGAGTTTCAATCTTTAATAAAAATCAAAGAACTTCAGTTCATTATGGTCCATTAAGAGTTACGTTTAGAGTATTATATAACCTAATTCCAGCACATAACGACAATATTTATATTAAGGTTGCAGAGCATATTCATAAATGGCACGATAATCCGGCGTTTGTTTTTGATGACACTTTGGTTCATCAGTCGGTAAATGATTCAGATAATTTTAGATATGTACTTTTTATTGATATTTTAAGACCAGGAAGGTATTTAAAATTAATGAAATTTTTACTTAATATTTTACGTTTTTGTCTAATTTCAGTTAATCGAATTTTCTACAAAAATTGGGATATGATTAAATAGGAGATTTATTGTGAAATATAGTATTATTAGTGGTAGTACTCGGTTAAATAAAAACCAATCGCTTAAAATTGCTAAGTTTATTGAAAATATTATTCTTCACACTTTAAAGCAAGAAGTATTTCTTCTAGATTTATCATCAGTTTCGATCAAGTATTGGGATGAGTCATTTTGGAAAAGTCATGCAACATTTGACTCAAATTGGAATAAAGTTAGAGCGGAATTATCTTCCAGTGATGGAATTGTTATTATTGCACCTGAATGGAATGGATCTATTCCACCAGCTTTAAGAAATATTTTTCATTTGGCCGTTAAGGGTGAATTTGCAAATAAACCCGCACTATTAATTAGCGTTTCATCTTCAATTAATGGCGTCTATCCAATAGTTGAACTAAAAATTAGTAGTGCAAAAAATTCTTACATAAATTATATTCCTCAGCATATTATTATTAGAAATGCCACGGCAGTTTTAAATAGTAATAATAGTTATACAAGCGAGGAAGATAAAATTATTCAAGAGCGAATAATTTATGTATTAAAGGTGCTAAATGTTTATACTGAAAATTTTATTCAAATTAGAAATTCAGATATAATTAAAAATTATCCCTATCCAAATGGTATGTAATTATTTATAGTTATGGAGGAAATATGAGCGAAGTTTTATATATTAGTACACAAGAGTTGCAAGATTTATATCAAACATCTAATGTCGTTATCTATGATATACGTGAAGCAGATGAATATGCTCGCGAACATATAACTGGTTCACAAAATGTACCAATATCAAAATTTGATGCTAATTCATTTAATGATCTCAAAGATAAAGTTGTTGTTTTTCATTGCCAATCTGGGAATCGAACAAAAATGAATGAAAACAAACTTAAACAAATAAATTGTGAAAAGATTTATGTACTTAAAAACGGGCTTACCGAATGGAAAAACCAAGGTTGTGCAGTAACTATAAATAATAAGGCGCCATTACCTATAATGCGCCAGGTTCAAATTGTCTCTGGACTATTGGTTTTAGTTGGTGTAATTGCTGGATTTTTAATTACACCAAGTTTTTTCTTATTTAGCGGATTAATTGGTGCCGGATTAATTTTTGCGGGAGTAAGCGGTTATTGTGGCATGGCTAATTTACTTATGCTTTTACCCTATAATAAAACTAATAAATGTAATAACACATGTCAATAAATTATTTAATTTAAGTTGGAGATAATTCATGTTACTACGTCAGTTATTTGATATTGAAACATTTACTTTTACCTATATTATTGCTGCAGATTTTGGTAAGGAAGCTATTATTATTGATCCAGTGGAGTCAAAAGTAGATAAATATGTAAATTTGTTAAATGAATTGGGGCTAACATTAAAATATGTTTTTGATACACATGTTCATGCTGATCATATTACTGCTTCTGGTAAATTGCGTGACAAAACTGGCTGTATTACATTAATTGGACAAGAAACTGGTGCTGCATGCGTTAGTAAAACAGTCAAGGATAATGAAAAACTAATTATCAATGGTCTTGAATTTACTGTACTTCGGACTCCAGGACATACGCAAGATTCATATTGCCTTTACACCTCTGGAATGGTTTTTACTGGAGACACTTTATTTATTCGTGGTACTGGTAGAACTGATTTTCAAGCGGGAAGTCCGGTAGATCAGTATTACAGTATTGTAAATAAATTATTTACGCTGCCTGAAGCAACAATTGTTTATCCTGGACATGACTATAATGGTAATAGCAGTAGCACCATCTGGGAGGAAAAACGTTTTAATCCAAGATTAGCGGGAAAAACAGTTGAAGAATTTAAAGTTATTATGGATAACCTAAACCTGCCTAGCCCGAAATTAATGGATGTTGCTGTTCCAGCTAACCTTAAATGTGGATTAATTTAGCCTTAAATTACTATAGCTTTTATAGTCGATTAATTAAATACATTGTTTGCCTTCTTTTAAATTTACGACTAATAAATAAAGTTGTACATATTTTTTATGTCAATTTTGTGAACTAGAATTAGAGTATTAATTTATCTAAATTGCATGTTAAAAATAAGGTACATATTATGATTATTTCTATTGAAAAATATATTGACTGGTGCGAGTCTGGGCGGCTAGATTTAAAAATTATTACTTATCATAGCGGTCAAAATACCAGGGATGCAAAACGTTTGCATAAAATATATACTGCGCGAATTAAGCAATGCAAAGAAAATACACATTGGCAGGAATTACGTCTACCACCAAAAAACACTATTGAAAATTGGACAAATCCGCAAATTATTGTTAAATTAATGAATAAAAACGTCTGAACGGCAAAAACTATAATGAGCCCAGTTGTCAATACCAAATTTAATCATTTCATAGAAATAATTTCATAATTACGCAGCATCCTTTGACTTTACTGCATTTATATCTAGT
>JAPJMP010000148.1 GCA_026461645.1 Burkholderiales bacterium | reverse complement strand
TAATTTTTGTTTTTGTATTATTTAATGCAACGGCCAGTGAAGTTACTGTTACTAGTTGTCAATTAACTGGGCATTTTATTTATTCACAATGTATTGCTATTACACCAATTACTACTGAACAATTAGATTCTTGTGTTGCCACCTATGCCACATATACAATTTGTTTACAAATAATTAACAATCCCTATCCACTTACACCAGTTATTTATTCCAAATATCATTCTAACCCATTTGATATTTGCAAATATGAAACAGGAACATTGATAATGGTTGAATTATGTTAATTTATTTTGTCTGTTTATGTTAATATTCTTAATATCAAACGCGAAATAATAAAAATTGAAGTTTTACTAAAATTTTTTACCCTAATTAATAGTTAACTTTTTAATTCTATAAATTATGAAAAATGATTCCTACATCACCAGTTTAAGTCTATTGTCTGCCTTAACAACTAAATCTACTTTTAAATTCTCTGTACAAAGTAATAAAAACTCTAAAATGAATTGGAATCAGCATGTAGATGGAATAACTGAAGTTATTCAAACAGATAATTCCATAATTTTTCATGATATCCTATTGTTTAAAACTAAAATTCATGATTATAAAAAATGGATTTTTGAAGATAATAAATTGCATTTTTGGCATCAACGTTTAGAGCAATTTATTTATGTGTTTTCTTTTGACTTAAATTGCAAATCATCCATGATATATTCCACCAATCACTTATGCAAGGCTGATACCTATGTAGGAAAAATTCAAATTGTAGATAACAGTTTTCAACTTGATATGTACATAACTTCGCCAATTAAAAATGAACATATAAGATATATCTATAGCTGAAATTGAGTTTTCTTATTCAATTTAAAACAGCAATAAAAATCAAGTATTGCTTATTATTTAATTTATTATCTCAAGATGTGATAAAATAACTCCCATTTTTACAACATTATAAAAAACCAATTATTTAGTTAAATAGTTAAGGAATAACCGAATGAGAAATTTACGTAACATTGCCATAATTGCCCACGTTGACCATGGTAAAACAACATTAGTTGATAAATTATTACAACAGGCTGGAACTTTTCAAGCCCATCAAAATGTGGTTGAAAGAGTAATGGATAGCAATGACTTAGAAAAAGAACGTGGTATTACAATTTTAGCCAAAAATGTTTCCCTGAATTATAAAGGTACAAGAATTAATATTGTTGATACCCCAGGACATGCTGATTTTGGTGGCGAAGTTGAACGAGTGCTAGGAATGGTTGATGGAGTTTTACTTTTAGTTGATGCTGTTGAAGGCCCAATGCCACAAACTCGATTTGTTACTCGTAAGGCTTTGGCTTTAGGATTAAAACCAATTGTTGTTATTAATAAAATAGATCGCCCAGGTGCAAGAGCTGATTGGGTAATTGATAAAACATTTGATTTATTTGACAAATTAGGCGCAACTGAAGAGCAATTAGATTTTCCAATTGTATATGCATCTGCTTTAAATGGCTATGCCTCTTTAAGTCAAGACAAACATGACAATAATATGAATCCACTTTTTGATACTGTAATTGCCCATGTTAAAGCGCCAACCGGAGATGTAAACGCGCCATTGCAGTTACAAATATCTGCTCTTGACTATTCAAGCTTTGTGGGTAGAATTGGCATAGGTAAAATAAAACAAGGGACAATTAAACCGAATATGCCAATTATTGTAGCAACAGGTGTTGATGGTAAAAGAATTAATGGCAAAATTAATCAAATACAAGTTTTGGAAGGATTTGAAAAGGTAAATGTTGATGTAGCTAGTGCCGGTGACATTGTTTTAGTAACTGGTATCGAAGAATTAATTATTGGACAAACTATTTGCGATATTAATGAGCCTCAACCATTACCAATGTTAAAAATTGATGAACCAACATTAAGTATGAATTTTCAGGTAAATTCATCACCTTTAGCTGGAACGGAAGGAAAATTTGTTACTAGTAGACAAATTAGAGATAGATTATACAAAGAACTTCTTACCAATGTGGCTTTAAAGGTTGAAGATACAAATAACACTGATGTATTTTTAGTTTCAGGACGTGGTGAGTTACATTTAACAATTCTAATAGAAAACATGCGCCGTGAAGGTTTTGAACTTGCTGTGGCCAAACCACATGTAGTAACTAAAGAGATAAATGGTGAAAAGTGTGAACCGTATGAATTATTAACCATTGATGTAGAAGAAGAACATCAAGGTGCAGTAATGGAAGAATTAGGCCGCAGACGCGGAGAATTAACTGACATGGCATCAGATAGCAATGGCAGAAATCGACTTGAATATAGAATTCCTGCTAGAGGATTAATCGGTTTTCAAGGAGAGTTTTTAAACTTAACTCGCGGTACAGGTTTAATGTCACATCTTTTTGATGATTACGGTCCAATTAAAGCAGACATTCCTGGTCGTCGCAACGGCGTATTAATTTCTCAAGAACAAGGCGATGCTGTGGCTTATGCCCTTTGGAATTTAGAGGATCGTGGACGTATGTTTGTGGTTCCTGGTGAAAGATTATATGAAGGCATGATAATTGGTATGCATTCTCGTGAAAATGATTTAGTGGTAAACCCGATTAAAGGTAAAAAGCTTACTAACGTTCGTGCTTCAGGAACTGATGAAGCAGTTAGATTAACACCAGCAATTCGTTTAACTTTAGAGCGTGCGATTGAGTTTATTGATGATGATGAACTGGTAGAAGTTACACCACAAAATATTCGATTAAGAAAAAGATATTTAACTGAGCAAGATCGTAAACGAATGAGTAGATAGGTTTTTTAACTTTGTAATACTTTAAGCTCAAATTTAGATAAGGCAGAAAAGCAATATTCAAAAATTTCTGCCTGTATTTTTTCATAGCCTTCAAAACTTAGATTAGTAGTATAGGTGTATATTTCTAATGGCAGTCCATTCTTCCCAGAATCTAAGTGTCTAATTACTGACACCTGATCTTGATTAATATTTGGATGATTTTTAAGAAAATCCATCAAATACACTCTATATAGAGTTAGATTAATTATTTCACCATCTTTATAATTTAATAAATAATCATTAATTGTTTTATAATTTCTTAATAATTGTAATAATTCTGCTGAACATGGCTTAATACTATTAATATCGATATTAATAGTGCGTTTAATTCTTTT
The DNA here is from genome assembly GCA_026461645.1 of Burkholderiales bacterium. Lineage (GTDB taxonomy): Bacteria > Pseudomonadota > Gammaproteobacteria > Burkholderiales > UBA11063 > Aquella. The sequence continues at coordinate 326 of JAPJMP010000148.1, read as the reverse complement.
TGCCCCGGCTTCAGTCATAAACCGCCAATTTTTAACTACTTCAGAAATTAAATTATAAGTTGGAATTGTGGTGATAGTATTGTCAGTGTTTTTAATTTTTACAGTACTTATTGCAATTTCGACGATATTTCCATCAATGTTTTTATTTTCAATACTTATTCGATCGCCTATTCTGACTGAATTGGTTACAGTAATTTGAATACTTGCAACTATCCCTAAAATTATATCTTTAAAAATAAAAAGAAAAAAAGCTGATGTAGCCCCTACTCCAGTTAATAATACTAATGGCGACTTATTGGTAAAAAACCCAATCATTAGGATTAACC
>JAPJMP010000147.1 GCA_026461645.1 Burkholderiales bacterium | reverse complement strand
TATTTAGCATTTTTGCAATAATTGTCACTATTCTATGTTTTTTATCTCTATTAGTTAATTTGTATTCTAGATTAGGAGTAAATTCATGTTCAGCATCATTTAAAAGCCAATCTTTAATTATTGCTGGGTGAGTGTCAGCATAGTTAAATATTGTTTTAGGGTCGATATTACTATAGGTATTAAATCCACCTGGTTGTTTACCCCAATACTTTTCTACCCGTTTATTCTTTTCATTCATTTTAGCAATTGATCTTACATGACCATAGTGATAAATGTAACAATTCATTAATGCAGATTTTGGATATCTGCCTTTTTTATTTTCATCCATAATTACCCAAAATAAGCCATCTGGAGCCCAAGATCTAATTGTATTTCTAATTATGCGTGGTGCTTTTTTATACCAACGTGGCGAGATAGCTTCATGTTTAGGTGAACCATAAAAATGATGATAATCAAAAACAAGAGCTTCAATTTCTTTATTGTGCAAATGTTGTTCCATTTGCTGCCTTATATGAACATAATCCTTCTCATGAATTATTTCATCACCTTCAAGGTAGAATGCCCAATCACCACTACAGTTAAATTGTGCAATCATCTTTTGTTGGGCATAAACATAACCTCTGTCGGCCATGCCTTCATTCCACTTGGTTTCAATAATTCTAAGTTTAGAATCATTAATTTGTTTTATTTTATTTAAAGTATCATCTTCACTGTCACCAACTGCAACAATAACCTCATCACATACGGCTAATAATGATTGAATACTTTCAATAAAAGGATAGCCTAAAAGTTCGCCATTTCTAACAAAAGTAAAGCCACTTACTTTCATGCATTTACCTTTAGTTTAGTTATTTCTTTTTTTTCGGAGAAATTACCATCATGGCATTTCTACCTTCAATTTTAGGATTTTGCTCAATTACAGCATCATCAGCCAAATCAACTTTAGCTTTTTCTAAATAATTTAAGCCTAATTCTTGATGGGCCATTTCACGACCTCTGAATTGAACTACAATTTTTACTTTATCGCCATCTTCAAGAAAACGTTTAACACTTCTTAATTTAATTTGATAATCATGCTCATCAGTAACCGGACGTAATTTAATTTCTTTTAAATGGACCTGTTTTTGCTTCATTTTCATTTCATGCGCACGTTTTTGTTCGCGATATTTAAACTTACCAAAATCCATTATCTTACATACTGGGGGAACTGCATTGGGAGAAATCTCAACTAGATCTACTCCTAATTCTTCAGCTTTGGTTAAAGCTTCTTTTATACTAATTACGCCTAATTGTTCATTTGTGTCATCAATAATAACTCTTACTTCATTTGAAGTAATAAAATTGTTAATGCGAACTTGTTTTTCAGTACTTATAGCACGACTCCTTAAAATTAAATAATATCAATGAATTTATTGTTGCAAATGAGAAATAAATTGTTCTAAACTCATTGCTCCCAGATCAGTACCATCACGTTGTCTTACCGTGATTGTATCAGTTTCAACCTCTTTATCACCAATAATTATTAAAAAAGGTATTTTCTTTAAAGTATTTTGACGAATTTTATAGCCAATTTTTTCATTACTTAAATCAATCTGCGGTCTAAATCCAGCAGTTCTTAACTTATTATACATAGTTGTAGCATAATTTGCTTGTTTTTCTGAAATATTCAAAATGGCACATTGAATTGGTGCTAACCATAAAGGGAAATTGCCCATGTGATGTTCAATTAATATTCCTATAAAGCGCTCTAATGAACCACAAATTGCGCGGTGTAACATCACCACAAATTGTTTGCTGCCATCAGCTGCAATATATTCAGCTTCTAAACGACTTGGCATCGAAAAATCTAACTGTACCGAACCAGTAGTCCATTTTCTGCCAATACAATCTTTTACTTCAAATTCAATCTTAGGCCCATAAAAAGCACCTTCACCAGGTAGTATTTCCCAATTTAAGCCTTTAGCATTTAATGCATCAGCTAAAGATTTCTCGGCTTTATCCCACACTTCATCACTACCAATTCTTTTAGCCGGACGCGTTGATAATTTAACTGCTATACCATCTGATCCTAAATCAAATTTATTATATACTTCAAAGAGCATATCAATAAATACCATTACCTCATTTTGAATTTGATTTTCCATACAGAAGATATGACCATCATCCTGCACAAAAGCACGTACACGCATTAAGCCATGTAGTGCACCGGAAGCTTCATTTCGATGACACGAACCAAATTCCGCAAAACGAATAGGTAAATCACGATAACTAGTTAAACCTTGTTTATAGATTTGGATATGTCCTGGACAATTCATTGGTTTAATTGCATATTGTTTATGCTCTGATTCTAAAGTAAAGATATCATCATGAAACTTTTCCCAATGACCTGATTTTTCCCATAAAGTACGATCTAAAATCTGCGGTGTTTTAACTTCCACATAATTATATTTTTTATACATCGAACGAATATATTGTTCTACTACTTGCCATAATGACCAACCATTAGCATGCCAAAAGATCATGCCTGGGGCTTCATCTTGAATATGAAATAAATCTAATTGTTTTCCAATTTTACGATGATCTCTTTTTTCCGCTTCTTCTAACATATGTAAATATTGACGTAATTCTTCTTTAGTCACCCAAGCAGTACCATAAATACGTTGCAACATTTCATTTTTAGAGTCGCCGCGCCAATAAGCTCCAGCTACTTTAGTTAATTTAAACGCTTTTAATTTGCTGGTGCTAGGTACGTGTGGTCCACGACATAAATCAGTAAATCCACCTTGAGAATATAAAGAAATAGTTTCATTTTGCGGAATTGAAGCAATAATTTCCGCTTTGTAATTTTCGCCTAAAAACTTAAAGTACTCAATGGCCTCATCACGTAACATTTTTTTACGCGTAACTTGAAGATTTAAATTTACTAATTCATCCATTTTGCGTTCAATTAAAGTTAAATCCTCAGGTGTAAAAGGTCGTTCATAACTAAAATCATAATAAAAGCCATTATCGATAACTGGACCAATAGTAACTTGAGCCGTTGGATATAATTGTTTAACTGCTTGAGCTAATAAGTGAGCAGTTGAATGGCGAATAATATCTAAAGCTTCAGGATCTTTTTCAGTAATTAATTTTAATTTAGCATCTTGATCAATTAAGTAACTAACATCACACATTTTATCATCAACATAAGCGGCAATAGTTGCTTTGGCAAGACCTGGGCTAATGCTTTTAGCTACGTCAAGAACAGTTATAGCTTGATCAAAGCTGCGCGTTGTATTATCTGGTAATTTAATGTTTACCATGAACATTCCTTAAAAAATTTCATTTCGTGATTTTAGCATAATTTACAATAATTTACTATTACTTTTACAATTCACACTATGCTTTTACTTTACTTTTTTAAAATAAACAATAAACCTCTCATGTCGAAAAAAAGGTAAAGTTTCGACACGACATTTTTCTCATGTCGAAAAATTGACATAGTTTCGACATGAGCTATATAAGAATTATCTTAAATTATTGTTTTATAAGAAATAGCGATCTGTCTCTAAATGTTGTACTGGACAACTAAACATTAAAATTAGAGTTTCATTCCCAGTATTAGTTAATTTGTGTAAAACATTTTCAGCAACCACAAAAGAAGAACCAGCACTAACATCAGTTGTAGTTTCTTGTAGGGTGGTGACATCTTTTAAATAGATTTGACCATTACCTTTAATAATATGATAATGTTCTTCACCATTTTCATGATAATGTGGATTAACTGATTTACCCGGATCAATTTCAGTAATATAAGTACTAAAATTAGCATCACCAGCTATTTTAGCAATGCGAATTCCAACTGAGCCATCAACTTTACATTGATCTATAATCGTTCGCCATTTAATAATGTTTAACATACTAATTTCTCCAATAGTTAATTAAGTATTATTTTACCAGAAAAAGTAAAAATAAACCTAAGGAAATTATAATATTCATCATTAAGGTTTTTGATGTAACATTTTTAGGGAGTCCAGCAATCCTTACCAACACATTTAGTTAATTCAAGATAACAAAAATCACTTGCATTCTTGGCTGGTTTTATATATGTAGCAAAAGGAGAAGTAAATTTAATTCCTTTTTCTTGAGTATAAATATTATGGCAAACTAAATTAGGTGTTGTGTATGAATCTTGTACAAGTAAGCCGACACTTCTAATTAAATTAAAAGCGATTATTAAAAATAGTAATTTAACATTATTATTCTTTAAGAGCACTAATCCGACGCTAATAGTAAATAAGCTTTCAAATAATAATAACCATCTATCAGGAACATCACTTTTAAACGCCATTATTCCCCAAAAGCCCACCATACCAATTTGTAAAAGAGTAAGAAGCTTAATATTAGGTGAAGTTGTAAAAGATAAATTTTGTTTTGGTTTTTTTGAAGCAAGATATTTTGAAATCAACAAAACTATTAAAAATGGCAATATTGGATCAAGTAAACTGGTACGAATAAACCAAATAATACTATAAAAATGACTTTGGCCGGCTAATTGAACATGAGTATGTCTATGTAATTGAAAGATAAAGGAACTCCAATTATGTTCATAGTTCCAAATTAATACTGGTGAAAATATTACCAAGGCAATTAAAATTGTTAAATAAATATGATAACTTTTAAATATTTGTCTTAATTTAGGATTAAATAAAAAATATGCCAAAATGATAGCTAAACTTATAATTGCCGAAAATTTAGTAAATAAAGCTAGTCCAGCACAAATTCCTGTAATATAAATATAACGATTTTTTTTATAGGTTATATACTTTAATATGGCTAAAATAGCACCTAATTCAAATAAATTAACCAAGCCATCATAAGTAATAAATGTGGCAATTCGATGGGCCACTATATGATAATTGGTTAACCATAGTACGCCAACTATTAAAGCTATTTTGTTAGAGTTGTTATCTTTAGGCTCAAGTATTGTACGTGTAATGTCTGTAATTATCAAAAAGCTGATTATTGCAACTATGGTACCAACAATATTAATCGCCAAGGTACTATTACCAAAAATTAGCGTAGATAAATAAATTACATACCCAATCAGCGGTGGTCCATCAACGTATGCCATTTGTAAATGCTGGCTCCAAAACCAATAGTAATAACTATCTACATATGGAATGATGGTTAAAGCTGCTATAAATAAAAGAATAATATAACTAACGGCTATGATTTTGATAATAGTGCTAATGCGTGTTAAGTTTTGCATATTTGTCCTGAGAAAATTATAAAAGATTATTTATTTTAGTTATGTAGAGTTAATTTAAGGGCTAATTTTAAGTCAAAAATATAAACAATGTCAATTATATCCAAAAATACTAAATTATTACTTTTGAAGTGAAATATTGCAGCAAAGTTAGCGTTAGAAAAACAATTTACTCAATTAACTGATTAACCACTTAGTATTAAATAAAAACCAAGGTTTTCTATTACTTGTGGAGTCGTGCTATACCCATCTTTGCCCAAACTGCATAAAATTATCTAAATTTTAGCCATTTGTGCATTTGTAAGCCACTGTTTTGTTTGAATTTGAGTTTTAAAAGT
>JAPJMP010000146.1 GCA_026461645.1 Burkholderiales bacterium | reverse complement strand
ACTTTTAAAACTCAAATTCAAACAAAACAGTGGCTTACAAATGCACAAATGGCTAAAATTTAGATAATTTTATGCAGTTTGGGCAAAGATGGGTATAGCTAAAACCACATTCTGCTAGTTTATTAATAATTTTACTGTTAATTGGTATTTTTAAAAATATTCGAATTAATAAAAATAGAATTCCACTATATGTAATTGTCATAAAAATTGAATTTGGCAGATCACTAATGGAGGCAAAATTGGGATAAAAATCATAATTATGTGGTGCTTTAAGATAAGAATGTACAATACTAAGCATGAGTCTTGTTTTGACTGTACATAAACTCCAAACGGCATATAAATACAAGACTCAAGCGATAGAGTCCAAAATGGCAAATTAAACCATCCTCCTTGACAACCTACTGGTGGATGAGAAATTGAATATAATAAATTATTGATGGATAAAAAGTTTGCTTGGCTATATTTGTCACCAGAAAAAACATAGACACTGTGACTAAGATATGGTAAATTGTAGATATAAATTATTAATACTATTAGACTAATATATATGGCGCTACACCAAGCAACCGGGAAAAAGCTAAAAAATAGTTTAGTAAAGTAAGTATAAAATGAGAATTTACTAGTTTTAATTGTACGATTAACATTTAATGCAATTACATAACCACTTCTAACAAAGAAGGTTAATACTGACAATATCCCCATCCACGATTTTTTGTTCTCCCAACTCTAAGGAACTTCATAATTTGGGGCTCTAACTAAACTGTATGAAAACGCCAATGATTATGCGCTAATTAAAAAAATAAATCCAATACTTTTTTTAATGTATTAGTTATAAAGAAAATTGCCATTTGTTCTCCATGAATAAAAAAATATATTACATAGTTATATAACAACACTACAGAATTTGTCAATTCATTGATTCAATAAATGTTATGATTTATAAAAATTTATTGTATTGCTTTAATAACTAAGGTGTTTTTATGTTAAAATGATTCCTTGAATTAAATATAAGGCTTATTCCATGTCAGTGCACGAGAAAACTTTTAAGATAAGGTTGCGTTCAACTATTTTGTGGTTTATAATGGGTGTTTTAACTATTATTGCTTCTCTTTTTTCTATTTTTCTTGCACCTTTTTCTTTAAAAATAAGGCATAAAATTGCATTAATATGGACTTGGTGCTTTAATTTTTTAGCTCGCAACTTATGTGGTGTTAAATATGAGGTATTTGGTAAAGAACACATACCTGATGCACAGTCAATAATTATTAGCAACCATCAGTCAGCGTGGGAGACACTTTGTTTCAGTCAAATTTTTCCGCCACATGTTTGGATTTTAAAAAGAGCATTATTGTCAATACCTTTTTTTGGATGGGCGTTAAAAATGTGCTCGCCTATTGCGATTAATCGTAATAATGGTATTATTTCCATTAAACAAGTCATTGATCAAGGAAAAGAAAGGTTTAATAATGGCTTTTGGATTTTAGCTTTTCCTGAAGGCACGCGTATGCTGCCACAACATCGGGTTAGATATAAAATCGGAGCTTTTCAATTAAGTAAAGTGCTAAATGCACCAATTGTTCCAGTGGCGCATAATGCTGGTTATTGCTTTCCTAAAGGTCAATTTTGTTTGTTTCCAGGTAAAATTACAGTCATAATTTGTCCAGCTGTTTATAGTGTAAATGAAGATGCTGTTAACTTAATGCAAACAGTTGAAAGCTGTATTAATCAAGAATTAATTAAACTTAATGCTTAATTTTAGTTGCTGAAGCTAACATTCCTCGAATTAGTTTTACCTCTTGTTGATCTAAATTTGCTTTGTTTAGAATATATTGTAGGCGTCGCATAACTAATTTTTTATTTTTATTCTGGTAATATTCGCCGTTACTTAATAGAAGATCTATGTGGTGTAAAATCCCTTGATTGTCGTCAAAGGTTGCGCGTTTTATTTTAGTCTTTAAATATTCAATTGACCCGTTTGCTTGATGATATATTTCGTAGGCAACTATTTGCACAGCTTGCGCTAAATTTAGAGAAAAGTAGTTAGGATTGCCTGGTATAGTAATTAGACGATTGCATTTTTCTAGCTGTTCAATAGTTAGTCCAGCTCTTTCGCAGCCAAATACCAATGCCACCTTTTGCTTATCTTGAATAGCACTTAGAATTTCTGGAGTGGCTTGATAGGGGGTACTTAAGCTATGATTAAATTCACGTTTACGTGATGTTAGAGCATAACTTAAAGTAACATCAGATAGGGCTTCATCCAATGTTGATACTATACTTGCTTGCTCTACAACATCGCGTGCATTGGTAGCTAATGCATAGCAAAAATCATCAATAACAGCCTCGGGAGAAACTAGTACTAAATTATTTAAATCCATAGTTTTCATGGCCCTGGCTGCGGTACCAATATTACCGCTATGGGTGGTATTACATAAAACTATTTTAATGTTTTTCAAGTTAAATTTTTCCATAGTTAATCCTTATTTGCTTGTAAGTATTCAATTTCTTTGTGACTAAACCCAGCTTTAATTCTTCCTGCAAAATCAATCGAGCCAGTAATTTTAGGAATTGCAAATTGATGTAATAGTTCAAAAAAAGTCGTTGTTGCATCAATCTTTCGTTGTTGACAAATATAATTGAACCAGTAGTTGCCAAATTGAGCATGTTTAATTTCGTCGAGATAAATAATATTTAAAATTTTATGTGCGATTAAATTTGTTTTGGGAATTTTATGTAACAAAGCTGGTGCTGAATCAATGCCTTTTGCTTCTAGAACTTTATGCACTAAACCAATTCGAGCTAAAATATCATATTCTGTTTTGTATGCCATTACCCATAACTCATTGTGTGCAGTAAAATCTCCATAACTGTATCCTAATTGATGCAAATAATAATTAAGCAGTTCGAAATGACATACTTCCTCCACGGCAACAGTTAACCAATTTAAATAATACTGTTGCGGCATGTGTTGAAAGCGATAACAGGTGTCAAGGGATAAATTTATTGCATTATACTCAATATGAGCTAGTGCATGAAATAAACCAGCATAGCCTTTTTCGTTGCCAACTTTTCTGCGTATTACTTGTTGTGGCTCAACTAAAATTGGTTTAACTGGTCTGCCGGGTTTTTCAATAGAAACAATCAATGAATGTGGCATAAAGTTATAAGTATTAAAATTAAAGTAAAGAAGCTTAAGTGAATCGCACTTAAGCTTAATATCTTCAGTAAGCAAAATTGATTTACATGCTGAAAAAAAGTTCATTACTTAAATAAAAAATCATTAATTAAAATTGTTTCATTACGATCTGGGCCGGTAGAAATTATGTCAATTTTAGTCTCAATTATCTCTTCAATTCGCCTTAAATAATTCTTGGCAGCAACTGGTAATTTATTATATTCAGTAATTCCGGCAGTTATTTCACTCCAACCTGGCATTGTTTCATAGATAGGCTCGCAATTAATTACTAAATCAGAGCCAAAAGGTAAAATATCATATTTTTTGCCGTTACGAATATAACCGACACATATTTTAATTTCTTCCATACCATCCATAACATCTAGTTTAGTAACGCATAAACCATTAATTCCATTGATTTGAACTGCTCTTTTAAGTGCAGCAGCATCAAACCAACCGCATCTTCTGGCTCTTCCTGTGACCGAGCCAAATTCGTTACCGCGTTTAGCTAAATTTGAACCGATTGAATCATTTAATTCAGTAGGGAAAGGTCCTGACCCAACTCTGGTGGTATAAGCTTTCATTATGCCAAGAACATAATCAATCATTTTAGGGCTTATGCCACTTCCAGTTGCGGCATTTCCTGCAACGCAGTTAGATGAGGTTACATATGGGTAGGTTCCTAAATCAACATCTAACAATGTTCCTTGTGCGCCTTCAAAAATTACTTTTTGATTATTTTTACGTAAATCAAATAATTTTCTCGATACATCGGAGACTAAAGGTTTAATTTCTTCAGCATAATTTAAAGTAGTATCAAGTGTTTGCTGATAATCAATAGCGCTCACATTATAATAATTAGTTAATAAAAAATTATAGTATTCCAAATTTTCTTTTAATTTATTAGCAAATATTTCTGGATTAAATAAATCTTGAATACGAATTGCCCTTCGAGCTACTTTGTCCTCGTATGCAGGACCAATACCACGTCCGGTAGTACCAATTTTATTTATGCCTTTTTTTGTTTCTCGTGCTAAATCCATCGCTACATGGTATGGCAGTATAAGGGGACATGCCTCGGATATTTTCAGGTGCTGACGTACATTTACACCAACCGCCTCTAATTCTTTAATTTCATTTAATAAATTCTCTGGAGAAATAACAACGCCGTTACCAATAAAACAGGCAACATTTTGACGTAATACTCCTGACGGGAGCAAACGTAAAACCGTCTTTTTGCCATTTATTACTAAGGTATGACCAGCATTGTGCCCGCCCTGAAACCGAACAACGGCACTAGCGCTTTCGGTTAACCAATCAACAATTTTACCTTTACCTTCATCGCCCCATTGAGTACCTATTATTACTATATTATTATGCATTAAGACCTTCTTTTTAAAAGTGATTGAGTTTAATTCTTATTGGCTAAAGCTTTAATATGATAAAATTACCACCGAATTATGATTTTAATTTCAGTTATAAATTATACCAGTTTAAGATGTATTATAAAAAAAATAGTAACATAATCCTAAAAATTTGAGAGTAGAGGATTTTTAATGAGTCAAGAAGAAAATAAGAAAAGTTATAATTTTAAAACTTCACTAAAACTTTATCAGCGCATGATGACTTATATGCTTGAGTATTGGCAAAGGTTTGCAATATCTATTGTGGCAATGATTGTTGCTGCTGCAACAGAACCAGCATTTGCAGGTATAATGAAACCATTGATTGACAAAGGGTTTATTAATCAAGAAGGAGCGGCAATTGTTTTCACACCAATTTTGGTAATGATAATTTTTTTAGTTAGGGCTATTGCATCCTATATAAATGATTATTTAACAACATGGCTTTCAGGTTCAGTTGTTGAAAAAATGCGAAAATTGATGTTTAATCGCTTATTAAATTTACCTGTTCAATATTATGATGATAATAATTCAGGGCGGATTATGTCGCGCATTATTTTTGATGTGACACAAATAACTGAAGCTGGATTTAACATTATTACTGTTACTTTTAAAGATGGCGTGACGGTTATTGCTCTCCTTGGGCTCTTATTTTATACCGATTGGCAATTAACCTTATTTTGTTTCTTTACCTTGCCATTTGTGCTAGTTTTAGTTAGAGTTTTAGCTCGCAAATTACGTAATTTAAGTTATAAAAATCAGCAACAATATGGTCAAATGACACAAATTATTTCTGAAGCAGTGGTGGGGCAAAAAGTTGTCAAATTATTTGGTGGTAATAATTATGAAGAAAACAGATTTACTGAAAGTATTCATGCGATTAAAACTAATAATGTAAAACAGGCAGCAACTGGTTCTTTAAATTCGGGAATCAGTCAGTTTTTAGTGGCGTGTGCTTTAAGTATGATTTTATATTTTGCCGCATCCAAAGCTAAAACCAATCATTTTACTGCTGGAGATTTTGTTTCTTTTATCACTGCAATGATTATGATTTTTGCTCCAATGAAGCGTATAACTAGTGTTACCCAGTCATTACAACGCGGTTTAACTGCGGCAGAATCAGTATTTTTATTTTTAGATAATCCAGAGGAATTAAATGAGGGAACAATTAAATTAACTACAGTGAAAGAATCGATAAGTTTTAAAAATGTTGTCTTTAAATATAAAACAGCAGAAAGGAATATTATTGATAATGTTTCTTTTACCATAAAAGTAGGACAGACTGTAGCACTGGTTGGTAGTTCTGGAAGTGGCAAAACCACAATCGCTAATTTAATTCCAAGATATTACAATATCGATAGCGGTGAAATATTAATTGATCAAGTAAAGCATAGTGATATTGAATTAAAATCATTACGCGAGAATATAGCTTTAGTAAGTCAAGATGTGGTGTTGTTCAATGACACAGTATTTAATAATATTGCTTATGGGTTTAATATAAATCAAGCTACCAAAGAAAAAGTAATTCATGCCGCAAAATTAGCTAATGCGCTTGAGTTTATTGAACAATTACCGCATGGTTTTGATACTTTAATTGGTGAAAATGGCACTAGGTTATCTGGTGGTCAAAAACAAAGGTTAGCAATTGCTAGAGCAATTTTAAAGAACGCCCCTATTTTAATTCTAGATGAGGCTACATCAGCTTTAGATAATCAATCTGAACGCTTGGTTCAGGATGCTTTAGAAAAATTAATGCAGCATAGAACCACCTTAGTAATTGCGCATAGATTATCAACAGTATTACAAGCAGATCAAATTATAGTTATGGAGCGTGGTAAATTAGTTGAAGCTGGACGCCACGAAGAATTGTTGGCTAAAAATGGAGTTTATGCTAATTTGTACAATGTACAATCAAATTGGATTCAGGAAGATGAGGATGATTCAGTTGTAGTCCAAAATACTGAAGTAGCAAAAAGTTAAGTGAAAGCAACCAGTGATGCTAACAGGATTAAATCTTATTTCACGAAGCAGTAACTTAGCTTTAACTCAATCAAATTTAGTTGCTGCTAAACTTAGTGCCTACTATCCTAATTTGCAAGTTAATATTTCTGGCGTTACTACGCGTGGAGATAAGAATTTAATGCAAACTTTAGTTAAAATTGGCGGTAAGGGATTGTTTACTCAGGAGTTGGAGCTAGCTTTACTTGATGGTAGTTGTGATTTAGCTGTGCATTCAACCAAAGACATAACCGCAACATTAGATGAAAAGTTTGTTATTGCTGCATACTTGGAACGAGAAGATCCAAGTGATGCCTTTATTTCCAATAAATACTTGTCGTTAGAGCAAATGCCAAGCGGAGGAATTATTGGCACAGCATCAGCACGCAGAGAGGTTTTATTAAAAAAATATTATCCACATTTGACCACTAAATTGTTGCGTGGTAATGTAAATACGCGGTTAAAAAAATTAGATAATAATGAGTATGATGCAATTATTTTAGCAAGCTCGGGGTTGATACGTTTAAATTTATGCCACAGAATTACGCAAAAGCTTGCTGTTAATACATTTATTCCAGCAATTGGCCAAGGGGCATTAGCGGTTGAGGTTTTAAAGCAAAGGCAAGACTTACTTACTTTGTTACAACCATTAAACCATGAGGCAACTAGAATTGCAGTTGAAACTGAACGAAAAGTTGGCGAAATATTAAAGGTTGGATGCAGTGTACCAATTGCAGTGCATGCCTTTATTGTTAATAATGAAATTAATTTAAATGCGTACTTGGCTGACTCATTGTTGCATCATCAATGTTGTTATAGTGGTACCAGTAAAATTGAAGATCATTTTGCCTTGGCTCAGCTTTGTGCCAATTCGCTGCTTGCTCAAGGAGCTGAGCAAATTATTCAGCAGCAGATATAATATGTATATAGTATGTTGTCCTAAAGATAATGCCCATGAAATAATCAGTGGTTTAAACCAGCAACAAATAACAACTTATTTTTTAGACTTGTTGGATATTGAATATTTTGAAACAAATTTCAAATTGTTGGAATTATCGATTAAGCGATTTGATTATATTATTTTTTCATCAGCATTAGTAATTGAGCATGCTAAAGATATCATTCGTAATACGCCTTGTGCAACGTTTATTACTGTTGGTAGTGCTAGTGCTCAGCGCATCAAAAAATACACGACCAATAAAGTGATTTATCCAGCCATTGGCTCAGGAGCAAAAGCTCTGATTGACAGCAAGTTAAATACTATTGACTTTAGTAATAAAAATATTTTGATGATTAAGGGTGAAGGCGGAAATGATTATTTAGATAATTATTTTAAAAACAATAATGCAGTTTATGTGATAATTGAAGTGTATAAAAGAATTTATAAACAATTATCAACGCTAGAATTTAAAAAAATAATTTTACTATCACAATTGCAAGGTATAATTATTACTAGTAGCGGCTTAGTTGATTGGTTATTTCAGCAAGCGCAAATAAACAATGCCATTGAATGGCTTAAACAACAGAATTTTATTACATTGCATGATGATATAAAAAATCAATTAAATGGTTTTGGTGTCAATTCGGTAGTGGTGCTTGATGAATTTAAACGAAATCTACCTGGAATTTTAAGCCCAAAAACGATGCAAAGAAATTAAATATTATTTAATCGGGATTTTAATTAGATGCAAGAAAATATTAAACAAAACAATAAAACCGCTATAGTTGCTATATTTTTTAGTATAACTGCCATTATTATAGTTTTTGGTGCACTAATGATTGGTAATAACTTGATGCTACAGTCCGATGCCGAAAATAAATCGCTTGAAACGCAAATTTTATCTTTAAAACAAAAAAATATGATGCTGACTAGTACGGTAGAATCAAAATTTGTATATTTAAATGATCAACTAAAACAATTTCATGATGCCAATTTAAATATAATTTT
>JAPJMP010000145.1 GCA_026461645.1 Burkholderiales bacterium | reverse complement strand
TTATGTAATAGTGATACTGCTAAAACTTGAACTAAGTTTTTTTCTAAATTATTATTTGGCTGATTTACCAATTGTTCTAATAAATCTAAAACTTTTCTTTGTTCAAATATTCCTGCATTAATAAAATTTTGACTGGAGAATGTATCATACATTAATTGATAAAATTTCGCTTTACGGTTAATAACTAAAGGTTGCGCACTAAATGGATGCTTTGGTGTATTATAATGTTCAAGAGTTACATATTTTTTAGTTGCTTCACGTAATAAAAATTTATCCCGATTATTATTTATTTTATATTGCGGAGGCACTTTGGCTAAAAATTCAATTAAATTATGATCTAAGAATGGTGTTCTTGCCTCAACACTGTTTGCCATCTCACAACTATCACCTAACACTGATAAGACGTAAGTAATAAAAACTTGCCGAATACAATTTAATGAAACATTTAATACATCAGCATTTACTAATTTATTTCTATTTTGCATCCATCTTTGTACGTTTAAATCTGGATTATCACTTTGATTTTGTGCACAAAATAAATTATTAAAAAATAAATTGCTAACTGCTCCATTTTCTAAAAAAGTAGGACTGAAACCAAAAATATCTTTTAAATAATCCAGTTCTTTCGCCCCAGCATTAAGCATTATTCCGGCATTAATTTTTTTTAAATGTTCTAATTCAGCAGTTGAATTAGCTTGTAATTTAGCTTGATCAAGTACAGTTGCTATATATCCCCCATTGTATTCATCTGAGCCCTCACCGGTTAGCACTACTTTAAAACCAGCCTCCCTAACTTTTTTACTTAATAAATATTTAGCTACACTATGCGGATTAAACACCGGACCTTCCATATACCATAAATGTGATTCAAAATTATCACTTAAATCTTCATTACTAACTGTTAGCACATGTTGCTTGCCATTATATTTTTTAACCAGTGATTCAGCTTGCCTAAATTCATCATAATCAGGATTGTCAAATGAAATAGTAAAAGTTTCAATTCCACGGCCAAGTAAGGTACTGGCTATGCCATAACAGGATGACGAATCAATTCCGCCACTTAAATAAGTAGCTACAGGCACATCAGCAACTAAACGTCGTGCAATTGATTTAGTTAACTCTTTTTCATATGTTGCAATTAATTCTGGCAATGGTAGCGTTAAATAATTATTTTTATTATAATCTTGCTGCCAATAGATATGTTCACTCAAGTTACTAGTCTTTAAATCAAAGATCATGTAATGAGCAGGTTTAACCTGCTGAATATTTTTAAAGATAGTATTATTTTGAGTATGCATAAAGGCTAAAAATTGTTTTAGATAATCTAAATCCCACTCAGCTTGCATGCCATTTAGCTTTAAAATTGGTTTAGCACTAGATGCTATTGTGATATCTTTATTATTAAGATTAAATAATAACGGTTTTACTCCATTACGATCCCTAAACATAATAAGTTTGTCTTCTTTAATATCATATAAAATTCCAGCAAACTCACCATTTAAATGCTCAAAACAACCATACCTATATTTTTGATATAACGCTAATAAGATTTCACTATCGCTATCTGAAGTAAATTTATAGCCACTTAAAATAAATTCTTGTCTAATCTGTTTATAATCATAAAATTCACCATTAACTATAGCAACCAATGTTTTTTCTTGATTGACTATGGGTTGCAATCCATTTTCCACACCAATAATGCTAAGACGAGTGTGACCCATGGCTAATTTACCATTTTTATATAATTGATAATCATTTTCATCGGGTCCACGATGATTTAAGAGTTGTAACGATTGCTTAAATAGCTGTTCATTAATTAATTGCCGCTCTGAAAATTTAGCTAAAATTCCACACATACTATATCTACTTTCGCAAACAGACCATTCAGATTAATTGCAATAACTTATTTAATTTCCGATAAAAACTTATTAACCGCTAAAGCGCAATCTCGACCCTCTTTAATTGCCCATACTACCAAACTTTGGCCTCTGCGCATATCTCCTGCAGCAAATATTTTAGGAATACTAGTTTGATAATTAAGCGCATTAGTTTGAATATTACCTAGAGCATTCAATTCAACTCCGCAATCCTCAAGCATGCCTTCAAAAATTGGGTTTGAAAATCCTACAGCAATAATTGCTAAATCACATAAAATAATTTTTTCGCTATTCAATTTTTCCACAAATTGGGCTTTTTTATTAAGATAATCCCATTGAACGTCATTGACCACAACTCCAGTTAAATTACCACTAGTATCGCCCATAAAGCCCTTGGTTAACAGTTCCCATTTGCGCTCACAACCTTCCTCATGTGAGCTTGTAACTTTATATAACTTAGGATCAGTTGGCCACAACATATCAGCAGTTCTAGTTAATGGTGGTTTAGCCGATAGTCCAATTTGGACTATTGATTTAGCACCTTGCCTATTTGCTGTACCAATGCAATCACTGGCAGTGTCACCACTGCCAATAATTATTACGTTTTTATTTTTTGCCGTAATTGGTGCCTGAGTAAAACTCTCATTACCAATTATTTTATTATGCTGAATTAAATAATCCATAGCAAAATGAACCCCATGGAGCATTCTGCCAGATAATACTAAGTCACGCGGCTCCTCGCATCCTCCACACAGAACAATCGCATCATAATCGCGCATTAAATCATCAATTAAAACATTTTTACCCACCAAGGTTTCACAGTTAAAAACAATACCCTCTTCTTGCAACAGTGCAATTCGCCGATCAATAATTTCTTTTTCTAGCTTAAAATCGGGAATTCCATAACGTAACAGACCACCGATTTTTTTATTTTTTTCAAACACTACAACATTGTGCCCAAGTTGATTAAGCTCTGCCGCCGCAGCTAAACCTGCTGGGCCAGATCCTATTACTGCCACTTTATATGTGGTTCTATTTTCCGGGATTTGAGCTTTAACATAACCTTGATTAAAAGCATTTTCTATGATATGTTTCTCAATCGCTTCAATTACTACTGGATTCTGATTAATCCCTAATACACAAGAACTTTCACACGGTGCCGGACATATTCTTCCTGTAAATTCAGGGAAATTATTCGTAAGTGACAAAATATTGTATGCATCTAACCAGTCTTGGCGATATACAGCATCATTAAACTCTGGGATTATATTACCCAAAGGACAACCATTATGACAAAATGGAACACCACAATCCATACATCTGGATGCTTGGTTAACAATTTTTTGTGTCGGATAAGATGAAGTGAATTCTTTAGAATGCTTGATTCTATCAGCTACAGGTTCCGCTGGAGGTAATTCGCTTGCAAAATTAATAAAGCCATTATGTTTAGACATGAATAATACTCTTATGGTGGGTTAAATTAATATTTTCCTGTAATAACTCTTGTTGCTCTTGCAACAATGCCCTCTTATACTCTTTAGGAAAAATCTTCTTAAATTTTATACTTAATGCTAAAAAATCATCTAATATAAATTTAGCTATCATACTTTTTGTTGCTTGATAATGTTTTTCTAATAAAACTTTTAACTTATTTAAATCAACTGTGTCCAACATTTCAATATCAACCATCTCTTGATTGCAATTATTATCAAAATTACTCTCTGGATCATAAACAAACGCTATTCCACCGCTCATTCCTGCCGCAAAATTAATGCCAACTTTACCTAAAACAACAACAAAACCACCAGTCATATATTCACAACAATGATCACCAACACCTTCTACTACTAAAGAAGCACCAGAATTACGTACGGCAAATCTTCCGCCGGCAATGCCACTTATATATCCCTCACCTGATGTGGCTCCATAAAAGGCAACATTCCCAATAATTACGTTTTCATTAGCTTTAAAGCTTGAATTATTTGGTGGATAAACAATTAATTTAGCACCACTTAAACCCTTACCAAAGTAATCGTTAGCATCACCTTCAAGTTCAAGCATCACCCCCTTGACACTGAATGCTCCAAAACTTTGTCCAGCTGTACCAGTAAATTTTAAACGAATTAAATCCTCTGGTAATATTTTATCGCGATATTTTTGCGTTATCGTACTTGATAATAATGTGCCAGTAGCCAAATTAGTGTTTTTTATTGGAAACTCTAGTGACAGCGGCTTAATATTCTCGACAGCATCAGCAGTAGCTGCCAATATCTGCTGTTCCAGTTGATCCTTATTGGTTGAATTAGTAGTTGTGGATTTATACATTGCAGCACTATTTTCTTTATCATAATAAAGAATTTGACTAAAATCTATAGTTTTAGCTTTCCAAAATTGTATATCAGATTTTACTTTTAAGCAATTGGCGCGACCAACCATTTCATTAATTGTTTTGTAACCTAAATAGGCCATAATTTCCCTTAATTCTTCAGCTAAAAAATTAAACAAGGTAATTACGTTTTCGGCTGTCCCTTTAAAACGTTTACGTAACTCTTGGTTTTGCGTGGCAATACCAACTGGGCAGGTATTTAAATGACATTTGCGCATCATGATACACCCTTCAGCAATTAATGCAGCTGAGGCTACCCCCCATTCTTCAGCACCTAATAAGGTAGCAATAGCAATATCACGTCCCGTTTTTATTTGTCCATCAGTTTGCAGTGTTACCGCATCACGTAAATTATTTTTTACTAGAGTTTGATGCGTTTCAGCTAAGCCAAGTTCCCAAGGAATTCCTGCATACCTAATTGAACTAAGAGCTGAGGCACCGGTACCACCATCATGGCCTGAAATTAAAATGGTGTCTGCTTTTGCTTTAGCAACGCCAGTAGCAATAGTACCAACTCCAGCCTTAGCAACTAACTTAACACTAATTTGTGCTCGATTGTTAGCGTTTTTTAGGTCAAAAATTAATTGAGCTAAATCTTCAATTGAATAAATATCATGATGTGGTGGCGGCGATATTAAACCCACACCTTGAAGTGAATGGCGTGTTTTTGCAATCCATTTATCTACTTTATCACCCGGCAACTGCCCACCTTCTCCAGGCTTAGCTCCTTGAGCTAACTTAATTTGTAACTCTTCGGCTTCAACTAAATATCGACTAGTTACGCCGAATCGTCCCGAAGCTATTTGTTTAATGCTACTTCTTAATGAGTCGCCGTTGGCTAAAGGAATATATCTATTTTCATCTTCCCCACCCTCTCCAGTATTACTCTTAGCGCCAATTCTATTCATGGCAATAGCTAATGTTGTATGTGCCTCCCATGAAATAGAACCAAAACTCATAGCCCCAGTGGCAAACCTCTTTAAAATATTTTCTACAGGTTCTACTTCAGTTAAAGCTATTTGTGGTCGATCACGCTGAAATTCAAGTAATCCTCTTAAGGTACATGCATTTTCACTATTTTCATTAATTAATTTAGCATATTTCTTATATAAAGTATAATCATTTGTATAAATAGCATGTTGTAAAATAGCAATTGTATCTGGATTAAATAAATGTTTTTCACCATAGTTGCGCCATTGATAGATACCAGCATTAACTAATGGCTGATTAGCGTTATTATTAAATGCAGTTTGATGCTTAGCTAAAGCCTCTTGGGCAATTCCATTTAAATCGATTCCACCGACTCTTGAAACCACCCCTGAAAAATATTTGTCAATTACTGTAGGATGAATACCAATTGCCTCAAATGCTTGAGCACCCAAATAAGAATACAATGTTGAAATTCCCATTTTAGCAAAGATTTTTAGTAGCCCATCATTAATTGATTTAATATAATTATATTTTAATTGTTTAAATTCTAAATTTGATGCAATTTGTTTATTGGTATGTAGGCTCTCAATTGTGGCTAAGGCCAAATAAGGACATACTGCATTTGCGCCAAAACTAATGAGACAAGCAAAATGGTGCACTTCCCAGGCATCACCAGCTGCAACTATAATTCCAACCTTACCACGCATTGCATTATTAATCAAGTATTGATGTAAACTTGACACCATTAATAATGATGGAATGGCAGCATGTTTCGAGTCAATTCCGCGATCACTTAAAACAATTATACTAAAGCCTTCTTCAATTGCATCCTTAGCATAGCGACACACTCGATCTATTCCCTTTTCCAATGAGTTAGTCTTACCATCAGCATTAAAATATGTATAAATTGTTTTAGTTTGGCACACATTAGTATCTAAACAAGTAATTTTATTTAACATTTCTTCATCAATTATTGGGCTATCTAGTGACAACACATGGCAATCTTCTGGCTTTTCTACTAAAAGATAACCAAGTTTACCAACAAATGTTGTTAACGACATCACCGATCTTTCGCGAATTGAGTCGATTGGTGGATTTGTTACTTGCGCAAATAATTGTTTAAAATAATTACTTAAATGTTGTGGTTTATGACTTAAAATGGCTAACGGCGTATCATTACCCATTGAGCCAACCGGTTCCTTGCCATCACATGCCATAGCTGCAATTATAAAATTTATATCTTCTTTAGCATAACCAAAAGCTTTATGATATTTAAGCAAATTACTCTGCGTTATTTTTTTAAAAGCAAGAAACGCTTCGGGCAAACTATCTAATTTAATTTTATATTTAGAAAGCCACTCAGCGTATGGTTTAGCATTACAAACTTCATTTTTTAATTCACTATCACTGATAACCTTGCCTTTAATTAAATCAACGCAAAACATTTGCCCAGGTGACAACATACCTTTATGTTTAATTAAATTAGCTTCAATTTCAGGCAGCACTCCACTTTCAGAAGCTAGCACTACTCGATCATCATGTGTAATCCAATATCTTGCAGGACGCAAGCCATTTCTATCCAGCGTAGCGCCAATAATATCACCATCCGTAAATATTATTGCTGCTGGGCCATCCCAAGGCTCTATTAAATATGAATGAAATTCATAAAAAGCCCGTTTGTTTTTCTCCATAAGGATATTATTTTCCCAGGCTTCTGGAATTAACATCATCATTGCCTGTGGTAATGATCTTCCATTTAACAATAATAATTCAACTAAATTATCTAATGAAGCAGAATCCGACTGCTTGCGATTGGAAACTGGAATTATTGAATCTAATTCCTGTTTAGTAAATTGCTCTGAAATAAAATTCTTTTCACGCGAAGTTAACCAATTTAAATTACCTTGTAGTGTATTAATCTCACCATTATGCGCCAAGTATCTAAAGGGCTGAGCTAAACTCCATTGCGGCTGAGTATTAGTAGAAAAACGAGCATGAACCAAGCCAAAAGCGCTAGTAAATTGCTGCTGTATTAGATCAGGAAAATAATCACGCAGCTGTTCGCTGGTTAACTGCCCCTTGTATACTATTTTCTTAGTTGATAAGGAAGCGATGTAAAATTCTCTACTTTCAAATAAAGAAGCCCGAATCAAGCGCGTAACATTTCTTCTTAATAAATATAATTTACGTTCAAAAACATCATGCGCAAAATCTTTAAAACTGTAGGTTATAAACATCTGATAGATATCAGGTTCGCTTTTAAGCGCTCCCTTGCCAAGGCTACTGTTATTTACCGGGACCAATCTATGTCCAATTAATTTTAAATTATAATTCAGGCAGCTACGGTTAAAAATTTCGAGAAACTGATTTTTATGTTTAGTGTTTTTGGGAATAAACACCATTGCTACAGCATAACTACCGCTTAGTGGCAAATTAAAACCCAACTTAGCACATTGATTAAATAAAAACTCATGTGGAATTTGACAGCAAATTCCAGCCCCATCACCAGTGTCTTTTTCAACCCCTGTGGCGCCACGATGCTTCATATTCTCTAGAATAGTTAAGGCATCATCTATAATTTTATGTGTCTTGTTCCCTTTAATATTTGCAACGAACCCAACACCACATGAATCAAACTCGAAACTTTCGCGGTATAAACTAGTATTCACTTCATTCCTTTGCCATTAAGAGTTATATTAAATTATTTAGACACAGCTTGTTTTAAAATTATAATGCTTTTTGATTATTATATGCCTGTTCACCATGTTCAATACTATCTAATCCACTAATTTCCTGCGCCACATTCACTCTCAAACCTACAGTCATATCTAAAAATTTTAATAATACAAATGACACAATAAAAGAAAAAGCGGCCACGGCAATAGTTACTAATAACTGTTTCAAAACTAAATCCCAATTGCCATAAATAGCACCATCTGGAATTGCTGGATTAACATTATGCGAAGCAAATATTCCTACCATAATGCCGCCCAAAACTCCAGGAATACCATGACAGACAAACACATCCAAAGTGTCATCTACTTTATGCTTATAACGATTGTAAAAAATTTGAAACATGTAAGTTAAAAATGAAGTAATGGCACCAATAGCGATACTTGAACCAATTTCAACATAGCCTGCCGCGGGAGTAATAGCAATAAGCCCTACTAATACTGAGGAACAAACTCCAGTAACTGATTTAATATTGAAAAAAACTACATCACAAATCATCCACACAACCATTGCTGCAGCTGGTGCAAAAAAAGTATTTGTTAAAGCTAAAATTGAAACTCGATTAATCTCCAATCCTGAACCACCATTAAAACCAAACCATCCAAACCATAATAATCCACAGCCTAATACCACTAATGGCAAATTATTTTTACCAATAGTGCGATATGAGGTTTGGCGTGGTTTTAAAACAATAGCTAAAGCTAATGCAGCAAATCCAGCACTCACATGCACAACAATTCCACCGGCAAAATCAAAAGCCCCGAGTAAATAAGCCCAACCAGATGGATGCCATATTGAATGAGCAACTGTACAATAAACGCAAATTTCCCAAATTATAATAAAAATTAAATAAGTATTAAATTTAAGTCGCTCAACTCCAGAACCAGAAATAATGGCTGGTGCAATACTTGCAAACATAGCTTGAAAACAAATGAAAGCATAAGTTAATACACTGGTAAGGCTTACTGTTTGGGCAATATCAATATGATTAAAAAAACTATAATAAAAGTTGCCCGTAAAGCGTCCATCTCCCGGTGCAAAAATAAGAGAATAGCCCATTATCCACCATAAAATAGGTACCACCCCTAAAGTTACAATACTCATTTTAATAGTATTTAACGCATTACGCGCAGATACTAGGCCACCGTAATACAAAGCTAACCCAAAGTGCATTAATAAAATCAAGGCGGCACTTATCATAACCCATAATGAGTTTCTCATTATTATATATTCCACACCAATTTACTCCTTTTTACTAAATGTGGTATCACAAATTTTATAACAATTAAATACTTTATTTTAGCATAAATAATTATTTAATTATATCTCATCCCAATGGTGATTTTTTTTGTTATCCTTCAGTAGTGACAACAACAAAATTAATACGCCAAAAATCAAATAACCTAATGCTAATGCAATTGGAATATGTCTTATTGATGCTGGCAATGAACTCGGAATATATGTTTCTCCAGAAATATATATTGAATGAATAATGCCAAAAAAAGAAAAGACACTTAATATGACAGTGCACATAAAACTATTTTTCCATTTACGTTCCATAATAAAATACAATAGTGCACCCCATAGCATTCCAGTAATAATAAAACCATTCCCGAGCATTATAATTGACAAGTGTTCACTAATTGTCGGATATATATTCATTAAATTCATTTTATCCAATTTGCTTGGGTCGATTAATGAACCATCAGTTAATTTAATTTGCAGTAATTTAGCAATCGATGGAAAAAACGACAAAATTAATACTGGATAATATTTATGCTCTGAATGTAAAAACCCTTGCTGTGATATTTCAAATGCCACGTAAAGCAATACTGGTGCTATTACCGCTTCTGGGACTGTACTTACAATCATACCTACAATATTGAATAATCCGCCAATACCAACAATAATAACCGTATACAATAAATAACCGCTATGGGCATGAAATTTTTTATAAGCGGGAAAGCCTGCATATGGTGTTGTTTGTACTACTCCCCCGCATAAACTTGAAACTATAGTTGCAAGTGAATCAATAATAACAACATCCCTAATATTATAATTTTCGCCTAAACAATTAGCACTTTCTACTGATGACATAGCACCAAATATTACCAAAAGTGCAAAGGGAATAATCAAATGTATAAATTTAATAGTTTGATTTAAATACTTAAAGAAAGATAAATCAATATGCGGCAACGATAAATTTATATTGCCCATATTAGACACATGCTCACCAACTAATCCAGTTGGCAATAATATATAATATAGCATTGTTCCCAATATAATTGCAGCAGGAATCCCCGGTACGCGAAACGGTAATTTAATTCGCCCAAACATAGTCATAAAAACAATAGCAAAAGATAAAACACCGATCAATGGATTTCGAAAAATAGATATTAGTGGAATAAAACCAATTAATGCTATAGCAACACCACCAATAGCACCAAGCAATGCGGCTTTCGGAATAGTCGCTTTAATTTTTACAACAAAAATACTGCTAAATAGTTTAATCAAACCAATTATAAACAAACAAAAAACTGATATTTGCCATGCCATAATTGCAGCTAAATGCGCATCATGCAACTGATTAAATAATAATTGATAACTAGGACCAACAATACACACAGCAAAACCAATCCCTGAGGGAGCATCTAAGCCAAACGGCATAGCCGTAACTTGTTTATGTGTTTTTTTGGCTAATTTAAAGCTCAACCAAATATAAGCTACATTTCCAATTATTACCCCAACTACTGCACCTGGAATAATATATTGTAAAACTACATCTGCCGGAAAATTATAACCAAATTCTAAGATAATGGAAACAAATGTCATCACTGACAGTATGTCAAATATTATTGTTGCTGCTGCACTAACTTCACCTCTACCATACCACTGATATTTAAAACTATTCAATTCCAACTCCTATTTATAAATCGTTTATATTTAATCCAAAATGATGAAAGGCATATTCAGTAGCAATTCTTCCACGATTAGTTCTTTGTAATAATCCAGACTGCATTAAATAAGGCTCTATAACATCCTCAATTGTATCAGCAGACTCCCCTAAAGTTGCTGATAAATTATCTAACCCTACTGGGCCACCATTAAATTTATTAATAATTGCATCAAGTAATTTTTTATCCATTATATCTAATCCGATTTTATCAACATCAAGTAAGTTTAGAGCTAAATCAGCAATATTTTTATCAATACTTCCATTATATTTAACTTCAGCAAAATCCCGCACTCTTCTCAATAATCTATTTGCAATTCGTGGTGTGCCGCGTGAACGCATAGCAATTTCTTTTGCTCCGCCAATATCAATTTTTAAATTAAGTAAATGTGCTGACCTTTTAATTACTTCGGTTAAATCTTCATGACTATAAAACTCTAACCGCGAAATAATGCCAAAACGATCCCGCAGAGGATTAGTAAGCATTCCGGCTCTAGTTGTAGCTCCAATTAAAGTAAATTGAGGTAAATCAATTTTAATACTTCTAGCTGATGGTCCTTCGCCTATCATAATATCCAACTGAAAATCTTCTAAGGCTGGATAGAGTATTTCTTCTACAACAGGTGATAGACGATGAATTTCATCGATAAACAATACATCGTTAGGTTCAAGATTGGTTAAAATTGCTGCCAAATCTCCAGCTTTTTCTAGTATTGGACCTGATGTTTGGCGTAAATTGACGCCCATTTCTTTAGCTATAATATGCGCTAATGTTGTTTTGCCCAATCCTGGTGGACCAAATAATAAAACATGATCTAAGGCTTCATTTCTATTTTTACACGCTTGAATAAAAACTTCTAATTGCTGTTTAACTTTATTTTGCCCAATATATTCATGAAAATATTTCGGGCGTAAAGCTTTTTCTACAATTTCTTCATTGATAATTTTATCTGGCGCCACCACTCGCTCCGCTGCCAAATTTGTCTGCAAATTATCGGTTTTAATACTCATTCTTGATGACTCCTACTAAACTGCAACTGGTGCTTTTATACTATCATAAGGTGCATAATTTAAAAGCTTAAAGTCATCATAATTAAAAGCAAAAATATTTTTAATTTGTGGATTTAGTACCATTTGCGGTAATGGTTTCGGACTGCGACTTAACTGCAACTTAACCTGCTCTAAATGGTTTGTATAAATATGTACATCACCAAAAGTATGAATAAAATCTCCCACTTCAAGCCCACATACATGAGCAATCATCATGGTTAACAATGCATAACTGGCAATATTAAACGGCACCCCTAAAAATACATCAGCAGAACGTTGATATAATTGACAAGATAATTTATTGTCAACCACATAAAATTGAAAAAAAGCATGGCATGGCATTAATGCCATTTTATCCAACTCGCCAACATTCCACGCTGACACAATTAAGCGTCGTGAATTGGGATTGGTTTTTATTTGATCGATGACTGCAGCGATTTGATCTATTGTTTTGCCATCATAATTTTTCCAACTCCGCCATTGAGCGCCATAAACCGGACCTAAATCTCCGTTGGCATTAGCCCATTCATTCCAAATTTTTACATTATTATCAGTTAAATATTTTATATTAGTATTACCTTGTAAAAACCATAATAATTCATGTATTATAGACTTTAAATGAATTTTTTTAGTGGTTAGTAAAGGAAATCCTTGCTGTAAATTGCATCTAAACTGATAACCAAAAGTAGAAATGGTACCAACTCCAGTTCTGTCAGACTTTTCTATTCCATTAGTTAATACATAATTAAGTAATTCAAGATATTGTTTCACTAAATTCACCTATACTTTTGTTTAATTAACTTTAATATTTTGTCAGTTGTGGGCAAACACGGATGTAAATTGCACTCCTGTTTTAGCTCCTGCCAATATATATTTTGCCCCTCTAAAGGTTGTAATCGCCCACTCCATGCCTGCACAGTAACTACGCTTAATTGGACCAGTCCATGTTGATATAAATGTTCAATTGCAGTTAATAGCTGGCAATTGTGCGGTTCAACTTCAAGATTTATTTCTTCTTTTAATTCTCGCACTAAGGCCGTAATAATATTTTCTTGTAGCTCTACTTTCCCCCCAGGAAATTCCCAATAATTAGCATAAATTTTACCACTGGGACGTGAGGTTAATAAAACTTTATCATCTTTAATTATTACTGCAGCCACCACCTGAATTATTTTTTCCATATTTTATGATATTTTTCTTCAAGCATTGCCCGTGTTTCTGGTATTGTCGTATTAATTTCAATACATGCTACGGGACAGACAATTTGGCACTGCGGCTCATCAAAATGGCCAACACACTCAGTACATAAATCCGGATTAATTTCGTATATCTCAGTTCCCTGATAAATAGCATTATTAGGGCACTCCGGCTCACATACATCGCAATTAATACATTCTTCTGTTATTACTAATGACACTTATTCAACCTTTAATTTAAGTAATGCATAATTTACCATTCCAGCTTTAGCTTTTTTAAGAATTTCGCATTTAGAAAAACCAATTAATTTCTGATATTCGATATATATTATACCATTTAATGTTAGCAACTCTTTAGCCAAAATTAATTCAATACATTGCTGCAGCAAATTAGAAGCAAAAGGAGGATCCAAAAAAATCACATCAAATTTTTGCTGACAGTGGTTTAAATAATAAATAGCTTCATTTTGTTGTATTAATAAATTCTCAATCTTTAATAGTTGTTTATTGGCCAATAAATCACAGCATACTTTAGAGTTATGCTCAATAGCAACAACTTGTTTTGCATTGCGTGATAAAGCCTCAAATGACAATGCACCGCTACCTGCAAATAAATCTAAGCAATATTTATTAGTTAACTCTTGCCCTAACCAATTAAACAGTGTTTCACGCACTCTATCTGGGGTCGGACGGATTGCTTGATTATTGTCATTAAAGGTAATAATTCGCGAGCGATATTTACCCCCAATAATTCTTATTTTACCCATGGTATTCACCTTGTTTACATTTATTGTATGAATTTAATATAAACTGGCTATCATATTTACGATTAAATGGCATTAATGCATCCAAAAGAAATCGACCATAATGCTTATTAATTATTCTATTATCACAAATGGTAATTTGTCCATAATCTAATTCTGAGCGAATTAACCTTCCTGATGCTTGAATTAAACGAATACAGGTCTCAGGCAATGAAATCTCAAGAAAATAATTACCCTTTTCATATTTTATCCAATACTCCTGCACCATATTATGAGGTGTTTTATGGGTTTCAAATGGTAATTTAGTAATGATCACATGAATACAATAAATATTAGGCAGATCAACGCCTTCAGCAAATGAATTTAAACCAAATATAATACTTGGTTTTGCGTTATCGATATTCCTCTTGTGATGATTAATTAGTCTTTGATTACTAACAAAATCTGGTTGCGCTAAGACATATTGTTGAATTCTTTTGGGTAACAAAGAGTAAACTTGTTGTAACTGTGCTTTATTAAAAAATAAAACCAATGTACCATAACCTTCATTATAATCTAAAGTTGTGAGCAAGTACTCAGCCAACTCATTAACAAAATCATTACGGCCATTGAAGTCTGGTGCAGATTTTAAGCGTGGCACTACTATTTGAGCTTGGTTTTGATAGTTAAAATTTGTCGCAAGTTTTAAAGTGTGTACTTTATTTAAAGAATTTAAGCCTAAAAGACGTAGATAATAATTAAAATCATCACCTATGGCTAAAGTTGCCGAGGTTAATACCGCTGCAGCAACATTATTCCAGAGTTTAGATAACAATATATTGCCAACATGAGTTAAACTAGCATTAATTACATATTCGTGCTTATCTTTATATGAGATTAAATTTACCCATTTGGCATTCGCTTTATACCTTGATTCATCTTGACTTACCAAATAATTACTGGTTTGTACCATCTCCGTTATAATACTTGCATAAAATCCAATTTTATTTAAATTGCTTTCAATTAAAGCATCTTGATTTGATTTGAGTTCTTC
>JAPJMP010000144.1 GCA_026461645.1 Burkholderiales bacterium | reverse complement strand
TGTAATATTTTTATTTGCTTGCAAATATTGATATTACAATGTTTTTAATAATTTATTTGTTCAACTTAGTAAAATAAAGTTGACACGTTAACATAGGATTAAAAAATTATAATGCGCAAAAAAATTTTAATTATTTTATTTTTAGCTTTAATATCATATTCATGGGGGCAAGTAAATGCCAGCATTGATAGTTTCAATGTGAACAGTGGTTCAATAATTCAATTACATATTACTAAAGTACAAAATAAATCTAAAGCAGATTTAACTAGTTTAGCACAAAATTTTTCTATTGCATTTTCTAATGCCGATACTGACAGTAATAATATAAATATAGGGTTAATTGCCAAAAATACCGGAATTCAGATAATTCCCCCAATTCGTTTTGGTAAAGAATTTACCAATCCATTAAGTGTCAATGTTGTTAAATTTGAACCAACAGCTGGTGCTAATCAACGTAAAGACATTAAGTTAGAAGCGTTAATAACACCGAGCAATATTTATTATACTAATATTCCATTTGTTTATACGCTTAATTTATATTTAGCAACTGCAGTTGCTAAATTAAAATTACAGTCATTAGAGTTTAATCATATTACAATTAAGAAAATTGGAAGTTTAAAACAAAGGACACAGCAAATAAATGGAACTAAATATTATATTTATGCGCAACAGTTTTTACTAACACCAACTGAGGCCGGAAATATTGATTTACATGCAGTTAGTTTAGGTGGTGTTCAGCAAAATAGCATTAATGGAGAATTAGATCAACCATTTAATATTTCTTCAAATGAACTTAATTTAACAGTACAAGATTTTCCAGCAAATCTAGCAGCGGAGTCTATTTTTCCAGCGCAAATGGTTTCAGTTAGCGAAAGTTGGAGTGTCTCAAATAATAATGTTAAAACTGGAGAACCATTTAGTCGAAGTTTAACCGTAACCGCATCAGGTATTCCGGCCAATTTAATTGCGAATCTTAACTTTAATCTACCAAATAATGTAAATGGCTATCCAGAAAATATTACAACTAATGATGATTTTAGTGCTATTGAATCTGGTGGTAAGTTAATCGGTAGTAAAGTATTTAAAATAGCATATATCGCACATCAAGCAGGGTCGGTTAAATTTTCACCAATTACGCTAAATTGGTATGATATTAATAGTGGTAAAGTTAATACCATTAAAATTCCTCAACATGTATTTAATGTCATCAAAGTTAATGATAATCAGGCTAGCTTTATCCCCAATGCTAATGTAGCAGATAAGTACAATTCAAATAATAATTTATCGAACAATGTAAACACGCTTATGCAATTACTTAATAGTAGTAAGTACTTAAATATATTTTTAATTTCTTTGAGCATATTTGTTTGGTTAGGTATAATTTTAATACTTTTGCGAATACGTCGTTCAATTGTAACAAAAAAGCAATCAAAAATTAAACAAAATGAAATTACTAATAAACCACTGACGGACAGATTATTAGCAACACAAGAAGCTCGGCAGCAGATTGAAAATGCTTGCAAGGTGCAAGATATACACCAGCTAAATACAGCATTAATTTTCTGGGCTAGTGTTTATTTGGATAAAAAAATATATTCTATTTCTGAAATAAATAGGTTTGTGCATAATTCTGATTTAAAACAGTTAATAAATAAGATAAATTTAGCTTTGTATCGCAATGAAAAATTTAATGACTATACACAATTAGTAAAGGTTATTGCTGCTTTAGATATAACTTTGCCTAACCAGCGTCAATCGCAGATTGATATTGCAGATTTATATCCCAAATAAAAACTGCAATGTAGCATGTTAGCAAATTCACTAATTAGTCAGATAACGATTAATAATATTTGTTATACCACGCAAAGAATAAAGTATGACAAAAAATAAAAGATTAGCCGTTTATACATTTCAGTCTCCAATTGCAAACTTAATCCATAAAAATTGTAAACTAAATAATTTAATTTTTATTTGCTATTTAACTATTAGGATGTAAAAAGTAGTTGTTTTAATTGTTTAATTTTATCTCGACATTTAGCCGCCAGTTCAAACTCTAAATTACTAACATATGTTTTCATTGTTTTTTCTAACTGTTTAATTAATTTAGCCACTTGTATATCTGATAAATTTTCAGGGACCTTCAAGTGTAAATCTTCATTTTTGTTATCTTTATAAATCCCATCAATTATGTCATTAATTGGTTTATTAATTGTTATCGGTGTTATATTGTTAATTAAATTATATTCTAATTGCTTGTTTCGACGCCGCTCAGTTTCACTGAGCGCACTTTGCATTGAATTGGTAATGCGCGCTGCATAAAAAATAACTCTACCATTAATATTTCTTGCCGCCCGACCTATGGTTTGAATTAAAGAGCGCTCAGAACGTAAGAAACCTTCTTTATCTGCATCTAAAATTGATACTAAACTAACCTCAGGCATATCAAGACCTTCACGTAATAAATTTACTCCAACAATTGCATCAAACAACCCAAGGCGCAAATCTCTAATTATAGCCACGCGTTCGACAGTATCAATTTCAGAGTGAAGATATCTAATTTTAATATTATTCTCACTATAGTATTCAGCAAGTTTTTCAGACATTTTTTTAGTTAAAGTGGTAATTAATACGCGCTCATTTTTCTGTTGCCTAATTTTAACTTCATGCATTAAATCATCAACTTGAGTAGTTACGTCTCTAACTTCAATAATTGGGTCAACAATACCAGTAGGTCTTACCAGTTGCTCAATTAAATTATTCGAGTTTTGTAATTCATAACCACCAGGAGTGGCTGAGACAAAAACAGTTTGCCCCATTTTGGCTTCAAACTCAATAAATTTTAATGGCCGATTATCCACCGCCGAAGGAAGCCGAAACCCATAGTCAACTAAATTTTGCTTACGTGCTTTATCGCCATTATACATCGCACCAATTTGTGAAATAGTTATATGTGATTCATCAATAAATAAAATACTATTATTGGGTAAATAATCAATTAGTGTTGGGGGAGGATCTCCTGGCAATCTACCGGTCAAATGGCGAGAATAATTTTCAATTCCCTTACAAAAACCAATTTCGCTTAGCATTTCTAGATCAAACTCAGTTCTTTGCTTGATTCGATAAGCCTCAACCATTTTACCTTGCGCTTCAAATTGCTTAATACGCTGGTCTAATTCTAATTTAATTTTACTACAGGCAGCATCTACCCGCTCTTTGGGCGTGACATAATGTGATGATGGATAAACCGTGAACATTGATAACCTTTGTAGCATTTTCCCTGTTAAAGGATCAAATAAAAAGATACTTTCAATTTCATCATCAAATAAATTTATTCTTATAGCTTGGTCATAGTGCTCTGCTGGAAATACATCAATGCTATCCCCCCTTAAGCGAAATACCCCACGTTTAAATTCAATTTCGGAACGTTCATACTGCATTTCAATTAAACGGGTAATTATCTCTTTATGCAGAATCTTTTCTTGTTCTTTTAAATGTAAAATCATTTGTTGATAGGCTTTTTCTTCACCTATACCATAGATAGCTGATACTGTTGCTACAATTATTACATCTGCTCGTTGTAATAATGATTTAGTTGCGGATAAGCGCATTTGTTCAATATGATCATTAATACTTGAATCTTTTTCAATATATAAATCTTTATGCGGTACATAGGCTTCAGGCTGATAATAATCATAATAGGAAACAAAGTATTCAACAGCATTTTCGGGAAAGAAATCACGAAATTCAGCATAAAGCTGAGCAGCTAAAGTTTTATTATGTACCATAATTAGAGCTGGTCTTCCAGTTGTAGCAATAACATTTGCCATTGTAAAGGTCTTGCCACTCCCAGTTACTCCTAATAGAGTTTGAAATTTTAAGCCATCTTCTAAGCCATCAATTATTTTTGTAATTGCTGTTGCTTGATCTCCCGCTGGAGTGAAATTAGCCTTTAATTTAAAAGGGCTATTAGGAAAACTAATGGTTGGATTTATCATAATTTGCTAATTAAAAAAGCTACCGCAAAGGTAGCCATTATTAAAAAATATTATCGCTATCTACGATCATTGCCAGTTAAAGCTAAAATTATTTGCAGTAAACTGGTAAATAAATTATAAATACTAACATATAAAGTTAAAGTTGCTGCGATATAATTAGTTTCGCCACCTCTTACTATTTGATTTAATTGCCATAAAATCATTAATGAAGAAAAAATAACAAAAGCGCCACAAATCATTAAATAAAAACCAGGCATACGCAAAAATATATTAGCAATAATTGCAATGAAAAGAACTATCGCCCCAATGGTTAAGAAATTAGTAAGAAAACTCATTTCTTTTTTTACCGTAAAGGCAACAGCGCTCATAACAAAGAAAACAGCCGATGTCAATAATGCAGCTAATAAAATTAATGATGAACCGTTTGGAACACGTAATGCATACTGTAATAATGGACCTAATAATAACCCCATAATAAAAGTAAAAGCCATTAACCAAACTATTCCGGCAAAACTATCTTTATTTTTTTGCACCATAAACATCATAAAATACATACCACCCAATAATAATATTGTTCCCATTATTGGACTTGCACGTAAGAAATCAAATGACATATTTATGCCAAATATGGCCCCAATAGCAGTTGGTATCATTGATAAAGCTAACAGAAAATAGGTGTTTTTTAATACCTGCATTCTAATTTCATTAGATGGCGTAGCTATTTGATAATTTTGTGATTGATAGTTCATTCTTTTCTCCCTTTAATCAATTTTGATTATTTCTCTTGTATATTATATAGGATTAAACCGCAATAATTCAATTTATATTTTAATTATAAGAAAAATTATTTTTAAAAATAAGCCAGCTAAAAGCATACACATTGGTACTGTTATTATCCAGGCTAATACCATGGATCTGACAATTATCCAATTAATATTTTTATTTTCAGTTACTCCCGAGCCCATTATAGACCCTGTTACGGCATGGGTTGTACTTAATGGCATGCCTAGGCGAGAACCAGCAAATAAGATTAAAGCAGAACTAATCTCTGCAGCAAAACCACTAACAGGTTTAAGTTGTGCTACTCTGGTGCTTAACGTTTTAATAATTCTTATTCCACCAGAAAAAGTTCCGAGAGCTAAAAATATAGCACAAATTATGACTACCCATGTTGGTACTGCAGTGGTTAAAATCATACCAAAATTAAATAAAATTAAAGTTATAATCCCCATAGTTTTTTGTGCATCATTAGCACCATGACTAAAGGATAAAAATGCAGTTGAAAGTACCTGTATTTCGCGAATAAAATTATTAGTTTTGCGTGGTTGAGTATTATTTTTGAATAGTCTATGAAAAATTAAAAAAATAATCAATGCAACTGTAAAACCAAGCATTGGCGATATAATCATTGGAATAATCACCTTTTTCCCTAAATTCCAATAAAAAATATTATGAAATCCACTACTAAAACCAATAGCACCAACTAGAC
The DNA here is from genome assembly GCA_026461645.1 of Burkholderiales bacterium. Lineage (GTDB taxonomy): Bacteria > Pseudomonadota > Gammaproteobacteria > Burkholderiales > UBA11063 > Aquella. Next base: position 10,009 of record JAPJMP010000144.1, on the reverse strand, counting down.
CGCCAATTAAAGCGTGTGAAGAAGAAGAAGGCAGACCAATATACCAAGTAGCTATATTCCAAGTAATAGCAGCTAGTAATGCGGCTAAAATTACATGGGGTGTGGCTAACTCTGAATTAGCAAAACCTTTAGCAATAGTAACTGCTACTGCAGTACCACTTAAGGCCCCCAATAAATTAAAAAGGGCTGAAATTGAAATTGCTTGAAAAGGCTCTAAGGATTTAGTGGAAATAGAAGTTGCCACAGCATTTGCTGTATCATGAAAGCCATTAATAAATTCGAAAAGTAAAGCTATTATAATCAAAAAAATTGCATAGAGTGGAAAAGTAGTAAAAACATTCATTAATTAAACTCTTTTAATCGAAACTTGCATTGCTAAATCTGCAATTGCTACTCCAGTTTCAATTGCGGCTTCAATACTCTTATATATTTCTTTTAATTTCAGAATAGTTAAAGTATCAAATTTACCGGAATACATTTCATTGATAGCATGCTTAAAATCTTCATTACCATCTTCTTCCAACTCATTAATAGTTTCGCTCACCTCTTCAATCTTAGTCGCATTCTCTTCTTTGAGCGCAACTATACAATCAACCAAAGTTTTAGTAATTAATAATAAGGTATCAGCATTTTTAAGAATGTCATCATCAAATTCAGTACTAACAGTATATATTTTTAACTTAGAACTAATTTTAACTATGCGTTTGGTTAATTTATTAAGCAAACCAGATAACTCTTGAATATCTCCGCGGTCAATTGGCGTAATAAAAGTATTATTTAATGCCGACAACACATTTTTATTAATTTGACTAGCTTGTTGTTTTAAACTTTTAGCATATAAACTTAATTGATTTATTTCTTCTTCATTTTTGCTATTTAAAATCTCTATAAAATTTTGTGATGCAGCATGGGCGTTTTTAATAGCTTCCTCAAATAAAGTAAAAAAGATAGTTCCTTTATTGGGTATAATATAACTAATAAACTTTCTTAACACAACTATACTTTCTATAAATATAAATTTATGTAATTATTTTAGCACTTATTGTCACTTTGGTTACTAAATATTTAGTGCTGTATATACTTCATGAGGATGAATTAGGTGCAAACAATTATAGTGGCCATATTTGCAGGTTCTTTGAAAACATGGCGAACAACTTATTTTCTTTTGTAAAATTACAGCTTTTGAAGATAATGGCGGAGTAAATTCAGGCGAAGTCGAACCATAGATTGCCACAACTTTAGTGTCCGTTGCCGCTGCTATATGCATTAAACCTGAGTCATTGGTTACCACTGCTGTGGCATAAGCAATTAAATCTATTACATCAGCTAAAGAAGTTGCACCGCATAAATTAAAAACAGAATTGCTACCCATTGCTACAATTTCATCCCCCAGCGCTTTATCCTTGTTAGTTCCTAAAATTATTACTTGATAATTATTTTCTACTATTAATTGAGTCAAAATAGCAAAGTATGTGCTAGGCCATTTTTTTGCTGGGCCAAACTCGGCTCCAGGGCAAATAGCAATAATTGGTTTATTTGAGTTTAAAGCAAATTTATTAATTAAATTTTGCTGCATAGTCAAATTAGCATTCAATTTAGGCCAATCAATTTGATCTAATGCTTTTCCTGCAACAGCCATGGCACAAAAGCGTTGTATCATCAATGGCAGCAAGTTTTTATTTAATTTATAAATGTCATTTACTAAACCATATCTAGATTCACCAACAAAAGCAGTTCTCTTTTTTATACGGGCAAAAAATGGCACCAAAGCTGATTTCAAAGAATTAGGTAAAATAAAAACTTGGTTATAGCCGTGCTGTTTGAGCTTTAATCCTTGTTTAAGGCGTTTGAAGAATGCAAATTCGCCATGGTTAAAAGGGTTGATTATCACCGAATTAACTTCTGGCATTCTTAATAATAAATCTTGGGCCCAGGCATTAGCATAAACATCAATTATTAAATTATCTTGATACTGCTTCTTTAATAATTTGAATAAGGTTTGGGCCATTACGATATCACCAACCCAAGCTGGGGCAATGATTAAAATTTTATACTTCATTATTTTATTCAGCAATTATATTTTTGATAGAATTCATTATAGCATAGATTAGTGTATAATTATGCTACAGTCAATTAAATCTATTAACTTAGAAAATGATCTAAATCTAAAGGAATTATTATGCATAATTTATTTAATACCAAAGCAAATCTTGCTATAAGTAATGGCAAGAATTATACTTATTATTCTTTAGTTGAGTTAGCTAAACAGGGATATAATATACAAAAATTGCCAGTTTCAATACGAATAATTTTAGAATCTATTTTACGTAATTATGATGACGTTAAAATTAATCAAGACCATATTAAACAACTAGCCACATGGTCACCTAATGCTAAACGAACAGATGAAATTCCATTTGTTGTAGCACGCGTGGTATTACAAGATTTTACTGGAGTACCTTTACTCTGTGATGTTGCTGCGATGCGGAGTGTAGCGCATAAATTAGGTAAAGATCCGAAAACAATTGAACCATTAGTACAAGTTAATTTGGTAGTTGATCATTCAGTTCAGATTGATTATTATGGCACTAAAGATGCACTACAACAAAATATGCAATTAGAATTTCAAAGAAATAATGAACGCTACCAATTTATGAAGTGGGGAATGCAAGCCTTTGATACTTTTAGTGTTGTACCTCCTGGTATTGGTATTGTCCATCAAGTAAATTTAGAATATTTATTCCGCGGAGTACAACAAAATAATGCGGTAATTTATCCTGATACTTTAGTTGGTACTGACTCCCATACTACCATGATTAACGGTGTTGGTGTGGTTGGCTGGGGTGTTGGTGGTATTGAAGCTGAAGCCGGAATGTTAGGTCAACCAGTATATTTTCTGACTCCAGACGTGGTTGGTGTAGAATTAAAAAATAAATTAAGTGAAGGTGTTACTGCTACAGATTTAGTTCTTACTATAACTGAAATGTTACGTAAAGAAAAGGTAGTGGGGAAATTTATTGAATTCTATGGCTCTGGTGCTAGTACTCTGTCAGTAACAGATAGAGCAACTATTGCTAATATGGCACCTGAATATGGAGCCACTATGGGATATTTTCCAGTGGATGCTGCAACGGTTAGATTTATGCAAGCTACTGGTAAATCTGAACTTGAAGTGGAATTGTTTGAAAAATATTTTAAAGCGCAACAGTTATTTGGTATGCCGCAAGCTGGTGAAATAGAATATTCAAGTTATTTATCATTAGACTTAGCCAGTGTTAAACCCTCTTTAGCCGGACCTAAAAGGCCACAAGATCGCATCGAACTAGCTAATATGCATAATAGCTTCACGGCTACTTTTAGTAAGCCAATTACTGAAAATGGTTTTAATAAAGCATCAGAACAATTAAAAGATAGATTTGCCACTAAATTAGATGGAGTTGATTTAGGTCATGGAGATATTGTAATTGCAGCAATTACTTCCTGTACTAACACGTCTAACCCGAGCGTTTTACTTGCTGCGGGATTATTAGCTAAAAAAGCTGTAGCTAAAGGTTTAACCGTACATAAAAGAGTTAAAACTTCTTTAGCACCAGGATCTAGAGTGGTAACAGAATATTTAACTAAAGCGCAATTATTACCTTATTTAGAACAATTGGGTTTTAATTTAGCAGGTTATGGCTGTACAACATGTATTGGCAATGCTGGGGACTTAAAACCGGAAATTAATGAAGTAATTACGGCTAATGATTTAATTTGTGCTGCAGTATTATCTGGTAATCGAAACTTTGAAGCACGGATTCATCCGAATATTAAGGCGAATTTTTTAGCCTCGCCACCTTTAGTTGTTGCCTTTGCAATTGCAGGAAATGTTAATATTGATTTAACCACTCAACCTTTAGGTTTAGATGCAAACAAGCAACCAGTCTTTTTACGTGATATCTGGCCTACCTCTCATGAAATAGATGAACTATTACATTTAGCTCAAGATCCAAATGTATATCGTAAGCTCTATAGTGATCTAACTAAAGATTTAGATTTATGGAATAACATCGAATCATCTAAAGGTAATGTTTATTCTTGGCCACAATCGACTTATATCGCCGAACCACCATTTTTTGAAGATTTTTCAATGAATTATTCAAAAATCAAACCAATTAATAATGCTAAAGCTTTGTTAATTTTAGGTGATTCAGTAACTACTGACCATATTTCTCCAGCTGGTTCTTTTAAAGCTACCACACCTGCTGGTAAATATTTAATCGATAACAATGTCGCAGTAAAGGATTTTAATACCTATGGTGCAAGAAGAGGCAATCATGAGGTGATGATGCGCGGAACTTTTGCCAATGTGCGTATTAAAAATTTAATGCTAGCGCCTAAAGAAGATGGAGCTAGAATTGAAGGTGGTTATACTTTATATGATAACCAAATAACTGATGTTTATAGTGCAGCAATGCAGCATATTGCTAATAATACCGCAACGATCGTTTTTGCCGGTGAGGAATATGGTACTGGTAGCTCCAGAGATTGGGCGGCTAAAGGCACACAATTATTAGGTGTTAAAGCAGTCATTGCTAAAAGTTATGAACGGATACACCGTTCTAATTTGGTAGGAATGGGGGTATTGCCATTACAATTTAAAAATGGTCAGGATGCTGCAACACTAAAACTTAAAGGTACTGAAATCTATGATATCGTTGGCCTATCTGATCAAATTCAGCCGCAACAAGATTTAGTTTTAAATATTAGCTATGCAGATGGAAGCAAAAAGGCAGTTGAACTATTGTGCCGTATAGATACACCAATAGAAGTTGAATACTATAAACATGGTGGTATCTTACCTTTTGTGTTAAGGCAATTATTAGCTAAATAAAATTTTACTTGGTGTGGCTATTGAGCATTTAATGAGATGGCACAAGCAATTTGTTGTTGTGCCACTTCTGACCATTTACGTCCGTCAGGGCAAAAACGGTTAAAAGCCAGAGGGCTAGTGTGTGGTGTTGGAACAACATATTTTACTTGGTTTAATGATGGTATAATTACTTTATCCACGCTAGATAGAATTTGCTCAGTGCCCCAATTGGCTGAATCTAATCCTAACTTAATTTTGGAATATAAACTGCCGCTACCAAAAAATATCTTGGTTGGGACTGCACCAATGGTTACTATTACTTTGGGTTGAGCCACATAAATAAAATTAGCTAGGTAGCTTAAACAACAATCTATTTCATTTTTTAAAGGTTTTCTGTTATGTGGCGGACGGCATCGAATAATGTTGGCTTTATTAAATTGATTACTAGCAAGGCCATAAGCTGCAAATAATTTATTTAAAGTCTTTCCTGCTTGGCCAACAAATCCTTGACCAGTCAGATCTTCTTTTGTTCCTGGAGCCTCACCGATAACCAAAATAGCGCCTAATTGATTTAAACTAGGTAACACAATTTGTGTTCTGTTGTTAACTAGCTCGGGACATTTATTACAACTAAACATTTATGCTCACCTAGTCATTAATCCATTTGCTTGTTTAACCTCTAGATTATGCACTATGTTAACTAACAAACTATTAATCGCATGACTTACTACGCTATCTGAAACACTTTTAATATCAATCATTTGATTTTCACCCACTGGCAGAATTCTACCAATACCGCCATGGCCTACTGCAGGAAAGCTAAATATAACTTGTTTGGTGTTATAGTCAATCACTTTATAAATAATTTGAATGTCTAAATTATATAAGATTGATAATTTACTACTATTAGCTATCGGTTGTTTATCAGCATTAACAGTAATATTTTTTATCCATCCAACTAAGATAAATTTATTAGCTACTAAGATTCCATTCGCAGCATTTTTATTCGAATTAATGCTTTCTGTGGCATTATCATTATTAAAAGTTGACGATTCTTGATTCCAAATATTGATCCAATTAGCATGCCCAACATTCCAGTCACTAACCGTTTTATCGGCATCAAAACTGCTATAGGATTCAGTTTGCGCAATTAGTTGTTGCACTTGCGGTTTTAAATTAGCTAATTGATATTTAACTGCTGCTAGTACCGCTTGATTTATGCGATGAATTACCGCTACATTAGTATTCATGTCATTTTGATATTGAGTTTTATTGCTATAGTATAGGGTTGTAACTCCTATTGTTGAAGTAGCAAAACAATTAGCGGTAAAGACTAATATTAAAAAACCGAGAAATTTTTTCATAAGTGCTATCTTTATTGTTTACTATATTCATGAATAAAGTCAACTAAATAAGCCACATTATCTGGCTTAGTGTTAATATTTATACCATGACCTAAATTAAATACTAAACCACTAATATCGCCATTATTAGCTAATTTATAGTTATCGATAATTTGCATTGCTTCTCGTTTAAGTGAAGCTCTATCTCCAACAGCTAGAATCATTGGGTCCAAATTGCCTTGCAACGCAATTTTGTTAGTAATTATTTTTCGTGCCACGCCTATGTCAATAGTCCAATCTAAACCAATAACATCTGGTTGAATTTGAGCTATTTGCTGCAACCAATTGGAACCACCCTTGGTAAAGACAATTAACGGCAGATTTTTACCTAAGGTATATTGTTTTAAAGCACTAACTATTTTATTAATATATTTTAATGAATATTCTTGATACGCACTTGGAGTTAATACACCGCCCCAACTATCAAATAACATTAATGCATCTACACCAGCATCGACCTGTTTTTTAAGATAAGTTATAATTGCATCAGATAACTTAAGGAGTAACTGCTCTAGCGCCATTGAATTACTATAAACCCAGCGTTTAACTTCTAAATAATCTTTACTTGATCTACCTTCGAGCATATAACAAGCAAGAGTGAATGGCGAACCACTAAAACCAATTAATGGAATGTTTGGTTTAAGTTGTTGTTTACAACTTTTAATTAATTGGAAAACATAATCTAATTTAACTTCAATTTGACTATTATCCAATTTAACTACATCATTTAAATTTGTTATGCGCTGCTTAAATACTGGGCCTTCGTTCGCAATAAAATCTAGTTCAAGCCCCATTGCTTCAGGAACCACCAAAATGTCACTAAACATTATTGCAGCATCAAGGCTAAATCTTTGCAAAGGTTGCAGCGTTACTGCCGTGGCCAACTCAACATTTTTGCATAAGGATAAAAAACTTCCAGCCTTTGCTCTAAGTTGCCGATATTCAGGTAAATATCTTCCGGCTTGACGCATTAACCAAATAGGAGTATAACCATTGTTGTTAAAATATATAGCATCAAACAAAGGATTACGCATATTTAAACCATATTAATAAAAGAATGTAATTGATGCAGCGCTTTATCGTAAACTTCTTGCTTAAAGTTGACTACTTCATTAATTGGAAACCAATAATCTACCCACCGCCATGCATCAAACTCTTGTTCTTTATGAAATTTAACATTGATATGATGATCTTGCCCAATTAATCTTAATAAAAACCAAATCTGCTTTTGCCCACGATAAAAATTCTTATTGTTACGATTATATAACCCTGGAACATCATAGTAAAGCCATTTCTTAGTTTGGGCTAAAATTTTAATATGCTGAGGAAATAAACCGAGTTCTTCATTTAATTCACGCAACATTGCTGCTTCAATAGCCTCATTATCGTATACTCCACCTTGCGGGAATTGCCATGAATCTTCGCCTTTACGTCTGCCCCAAAAAACTTGATTTTCTCCATTTAACAAAATAATGCCTACATTTTCACGGTAACCATTTGAATCTATCATTATTTCCTCAATTATCTTTTTATATTTATTGCATAATTTTACCATATTAACTAGTTGGTTATGCATACTTGTTTATGAATCTTTAATATCAAATAGTGATAAAATAATGAAATCAATTTATTAATGAGAAATTTTATGTCCACACAGCAGATAAATATAGGCTCTTCTTTATTATGTGAGTTTTTAACTGAGGAGTTACCACCTGCAAATTTAGATGATTTTGGTAAGAAATTTGCCACCAACTTGTTTAACGAACTACAAAATTTTAATTATTCTGCAAGTACTCAATCTAAATTTGATTATTTTATTACTCCACGCAGATTTGGCTGCATTATTTATAATTTGCAGCAAAAAGAGGCGGATAAAACTATTCTAAAAAAAGGGCCGCTTATTGCGCTAGGACTGAAAAATGATCAACCTACTCCGGCACTACTTGGTTTCATTAAGTCATGTAAATTAAATAATTGGAATGAGTTAATTCAGGGTGAAGATAATTATTTTTATGCACAACAAAAAATAATTGGACGTGAACTAAGTGAAGTTTTACCAAATGCTATTGAAAATAGCCTTAAACAATTACCCATAGCCAAAAATATGCGATGGGGGAATCATAGCACTCAATTTGTGCGACCTGTGCATAATTTATTGCTTTTATTTAATAATAAATTAATTTGTGAACAGCAAAAAATCTTCAATTTAGTACCAGTTAATTATACTTATGGTCATAGAATTTTAGCTAAAGATAAATTAGTGATTACTAATATTGATTCATTTTTGAATGATTTATACCAGCAAGGTAAAGTTATAGCTAATTTTAAGACAAGAAAAGAAGTAATTTCCTCTCAAATTGAAGCACTGGCAACTGAACTTAATTTAAAAGTCAATGTTAATCATTCGCTGGTTGATGAAGTTACTGCATTAGTTGAATATCCAAGTATTTTACTCGGAGAATTTGATCAATCATTTTTAAATGTTCCTCAGGAATGTTTAATTTTATCGATGGCTAAAAATCAAAAATATTTTGCTTTAACTACCGCCCAAGGTAAGCTTAGCAATAAATTTATATTTGTTGCTAATATTGTCTCAGCCCATCCTGAAATAATTATTAAAGGCAATGAAAAAGTTATTTCTGCAAGATTAAGTGATGCTAAATTTTTTTATGAAGTAGATTTAAAACGTGATTTAGATTATTTTATTGCACAATTAAAACCTATGATTTATCATAATAAATTGGGCAGTCAATTTGATCGAGTTCAAAGAATACAAGAAATTAGTGCCAAGATAATCAGAGAGGATGCTCAACAACCAAAACCATTTTTTAATTTGGAGGCGCAGCTAGTAAACACTACTGCATCTTTATTAAAAGCTGACTTAACTACAGAAATGGTGGGAGAATTTCCTGAATTACAAGGAACTATGGGTAAATACTACACTCAAGTTAAAGGTTATCCTCAGGAAGTTTGCCAAGCAATTGAGGAGCATTATTATCCAAGATTTAGTGGTGATCACCTACCTAATGCACCGCTATCAATTTTAATGGCATTAACTGAAAAATTGGAAACCATTGTTGGTATTTGGAGTATTGGTCTAATTCCCAGTGGTGATAAGGATCAATATGCATTAAGACGAGCTGCGGTAGGTGTTATTCGTATTTTATTAAACAACCATATTGATCTTAATTTATTATTATCAGCAACCCAAATAGTGTTCTGTGACCGTTTTAAAGCAAATAGTGAAAATATTAATAACACAATTATTGCCGTAAGAAGGTTTATTTTGGAACGTTTGATAAATTATCTAATTAGTGTTGAAAATTATTCAACAAATTGTGTTCACAGTGTTGTGCAGTTTAAGCAAAATCAACCATTATATTTTGATCATTTGAAAAGTTTACTGGAAATGTTGCAACATTTTGTGCATAATCATGATAATCAAATATTGTTACAGTCTAATAAACGCATCCGTAATATTTTAGAGAAAAATAATATTGATGTGACTAAGCAAAATTTTACTATTGATCCGACAATTTTTACGACTAATGAGGAACAAGAGTTATGGCAATTATATCAATCTAAATATCAGCAAATTATTGTTGCTGGTGATAAACAGGATTGGAATAATTTTTTTAATTTATTAACTCTTTTTAGTCAACCAATTGAAAATTTTTTCAAAAATGTAATGGTGATGGATAATAATTTACTGGTTAAAAACAATCGCATAAATTTACTTTGTTCGTTATATATG
>JAPJMP010000143.1 GCA_026461645.1 Burkholderiales bacterium | reverse complement strand
TTGCTAAAAATCAATTTGCTGGATTTATGTATGCTATTTGCTTTAACTTAAAGAGACTAGTTGCATTAAACATACCAGATTTACAACTAACATAGGATAATTTTATCCAAAATATGCCAAATTTCGGATTTCAACACTGAAAATGACGTGATGATGACATCTATGATCCAAAATATAATATAAAATTAGTGAATTTTATTTATTTGTAGAAAATAAGGTGCATTATGCCAACAATAATTAACTCAAATTTGGGATTTCAACAGCCCCATTAGGCGATATTTTCCCAAAGGAACAGACTTTACTACAATTACAGAAAAGGAACTACAATTGGCACTATATAAAATTAATCATTTGCCAAGAAAAATTCATAACGGCAAAACAGCACATGAGGTATACTACGGAATTAATAAATCTTTAATTCCTAAAAAACAAAGATCTATTATAATTAGTGCGTTTCGCACTTGAACTCAGGCATAGATTCGTAGTTGTGTAGTAAAATAACCTAAATTTATGTGAGGCTATGGTATGATAACGTGTCAGGGTGACGGAAACCGTAAAAGATGAATAAATAAAAATTTTATTAATGATTAGTAAAGGCAAAATATGAAAAGTTTTTTATTATCAATTTTTATATTAATTAGTACTTATATAAACGCTGTAACTTTAGATTCAATTTACCAATTCTTAAAAACAACAGATAATGGTGCCTATGCTAAATACGATAATATTACATATCAAGTTCCATCATTAAATCAGTTATCTGGCGAATCATCTTGGCTGATACAAACTCCTGAACTTTGGGGACATAGTATAGCTGAATATAATTATAGTTTAACTCATAGTGGAATTAATCAATTTGACCCACAAACCAATTTACCTATGTGCAATAGTGATGCCGACTGTGGATCTTTAAGTCATTGCCAAAGTGCTTATTTTACTACTAATAGTTCACACTTATGTTTATTACCAGAGCATCAAATCTTAAATCAAATTGTTGCTAATATATCCAATGCTAATTACTCTGTAGATATTACCACTTTAAGCAATTCTAAAGGAATAATTACTACCGGACTTTTTACCATGGCAATCAATCAAGGCTTGAAAAATCTTGCTCAACGTACAATTAATTTTAACCATTCAGTTACAGTTAGAGTATTAGGCGGAAGTGGCAATCCAGTTTTTACTAGTTTACTTACATATTTACATTCATTAATTCAAGGAATTCCAAGTAATAATAAATTAGTGGTATCTGTAGCTAGTATGACTAGTTGTTTTTTTAGTAAACCATGTGCCAATGGATCACCTAAACTCGATGTATCTGCCAACCATAGCAAAATTGTTGATGTTGATAGCAATCAATTAATTGAAGGTGGAGAAAATATGTGGAGTAATGATTATTTAGAGTCATATCCTGCTAATGATGTTTCAATTTCGTTAACAGGACCAGTAGCAACAACTGCTACAATATTTGTTAATAACCTATGGAATAATGTTAGAAATAATTACTCTATTTTAGGATACAATCATTGTTATACATATTCTAATGGAAATATCAGTACAACATGTGCTGGTGATATTAATCCTAATAATAATAGTATTTCCAATGAATCAGGAATGATGGTACAAGTTATGCCACTTATGAATTATGGTATTGGTGTAATAAGTAAAGATAATAATGCTAATCAGTCAATGTTAGCTTTTGTAGATGCAATTTATAATGCTGAAAGTTCTATTAAAATAAGCCAACAAGCAATTTTATATAAATTTTTAATGTTCCCAACAGTTTTTTATCCACTAGACACGACTGATGGCAATATTTTACAGGCATTAGCATATGCAATCCATGTAAATAATGTTGATGTCAGTATAATAACGTCTCAATTGAAATCAGATAATGTCATTGCATATAATTCATTTTCGTCTTTACAAAATGTGCATGATGCAATTTTAGATCAGTTGTTATTGTACCATAATGAAACTTATTTTAGCGCTCAACAAGAATTGACGCAAAAATTACATTTAGCATCAATAGATTTTAATAATTCAAATGATAGTAAAATGAATAGTCATAATAAATTATTAATTGTAGATAACCACTTATTTTACATTGGAAGCTATAATATTTATTTAACTTATTTACAAGAATTTGGAGTATTGGTTGACAGTGAAGAAGCTACCACTATTCTAAATGATAACTTATGGAATCCTATGTGGAATAATGCAGATAAATTCAGTGAATAAAACTCTGTATGGATTAATTCAATGCACCAATTAAAATTTCAGATTTATAATATGACGCATGACGCATGATGAATTAGAAAAGAAAGCAGGTGTATGATGCAATTTAGCAAATTGGAACCACGAACTTGTGCGTCCGGTTTTTAGGCAATATTCCAATTTTTGAATTTAAGTATATTAAAAATTGAAACTATGCCTTGTTAAATATTCTGTTATCTTTTACAAGCATAATAATGTTATAAATTACAACTACTAATAAAATCCATTTTAGTGTATATGGATTTATTTCACTAATTAAGGGAGCTGCAATAAAGGGACTGTTGAAATCCGAAACGCATAGTTACATAATTTGTTAAAATAATGCATAATGATTTTATAGCGGAGATGAATGATGAAAAATCAAATAGAGATGGTAAGTTTGGATGACTTGGTAGTCAAGGATCATTTATATCGTAGATTTAAGCAGTTATGGT
>JAPJMP010000142.1 GCA_026461645.1 Burkholderiales bacterium | reverse complement strand
GTATGTATCTTTATCATAAAACAGCTCTAAAATCTCATCACGTGTTACACCAATTGCTTTAAGTAATAACGTTACGTTCATTTTACGACGCTTATCTATTCTAAAATAGATTAAATCTTTAGCATCAAACTCTAAATCTAACCAGCTACCACGATAAGGAATAATTCTAGCTGAATATAATAATTTATTTGCCACATGATTTTTCCCGCTATCATGCTCAAAATAAGCTCCTGGAGAACGATGTAATTGTGATACTACAACTCTCTCATTGCCATTTATAATAAATGAACAACTTTCAGTCATAAATGGAATTTCACCCATATACACGTTTTCATCAACACTATGTAAAATACTTCTATTCTCTTTATCAGCGCTATCTTTATCAAAAACAGTTAAACGAATCTTAGCATGCAATTTGCCAGCATAAGATACACCGCGCAATAAACATTCACGCACATCAAATAATGGCTCAGTAATCGAATAATTAATGTAGTCCAAGCGTAATGATTTATTATTTGATTCAATTGGAAATACGTCGTTAAAAGCCTTTTGTAATCCTATATTATTCCGTTTTGACGGAACAACATCCTTTTGCATAAATTCATTATATGAATCTTGCTGCATTGCTAATAAATAAGGCACCTGCAATACTGGTAATTGTTTAGCAAAACTTTTACGAATGCGTTTTTTTTCGGTAAATGTGTAGCCCATAGACATTAAGCTCCAAAGAGAAGTGATTATAAATTATTAGTGTTTTTAGTTGCAAATACCCCAGGCTTAAATAGCCTAGGGTAAAATAAGTTATTTCAACCTTATTTAATTTCTGCTTTAGCACCAGCATCAGTAATTTTTTTAACTAAAGCTTCTGCATCTGCTTTTGAAATGCCTTCTTTTAACACTTTAGGTGCCGCTTCAACAGCAGCTTTAGCTTCTGCTAATCCTAAACCAGTGATTTCACGTACTACTTTAATTGCAGCAACTTTATTCGCCCCAGCTTCAGTTAACACAACATCAAATTCAGTTTTTTCTTCAACCGCACCAGCAGCAGCACCGCCAGCAGGAGCTGCAGCAACTGCAGCAGCAGCAGAAACACCAAATTTAGTTTCCATTTCTTTAACTAATTCAGATAATTCTAAAACAGTCATTTGAGAAATCGTATCAATAATATCTTGTTTAGCAATAGCCATTTAGGACTCCTAATAATTCTTTTATTAAATATTAAATAAGTAGCAAATTATGCTGCTTGTTCTTTTTTATCACGAATAGCGGCAATAACGCGTGCAAAACTTGCTGGAACTTGTTGCATTGTACCTAACAACATCGCCAATAACTGTTCTCTACCTGGTGTTGCAGCTAATTGTTTCACACTTGCCACATCAAGTAATTGGTCATTGAACATTCCACCTACAAGTTTCACTGCACTATTTGCTTTCGCAAAGTCATTTACAACCTTAGCAGCGGCAACTGGATCACCAGAAATACCATAAATCAAAGGTCCAACCATTTTATCGGCAAGAGGTTCAAATTTTGTACCACTAAGTGCCCTTTTAGCCAATGTATTTTTTAATACATGTAAATAGACATTAGATTTTCTTGCTTCTTTACGAATGGTAGTCAATTGATCAACAGTAACGCCCTGATATTGTGCAATAACTATAGTTGCTGCGCCTTGCAGAATTTTATTAATTTCTGCGACAACAGTTTTTTTGCTTTCTAGATTTAAGCTCAAACGTCTCAACTCCTATAAAAAATTGACAAACCAAAGTTATTAACTTTGATCTAAAATAATGATTTGCACCTAAAACTAATAATTCACAAACTAATATGCAGCAAATGAATTTCAATTTTTCGGGACTGCATCATCTGCGTAGGATAATGTTTTAAGTTTGGTAACTCCTACGGTCTTTGATAATGATAAGACGATTTTTTACAACCATCTTACCCCCAATAAACATCATCAATATAAAATATGAACGATGTAAACTTATTTAGCAATAGTTGTGTAATCGATTTTAACACCAATTCCCATGGTGCTTGATAATCCAACTCGCTTAATATATTGTCCTTTAGCACTTGCTGGTTTTGCTTTTGCGATAGCATCCATTAGCGCAGCTAAATTTTGTTCAAGTTTTTCTTGAGCAAATGAAGCTCTACCGATAGTAGAATGTACAATTCCATTTTTGTCTGTTCTATATTGTACTTGTCCGGCTTTAGCATTTTTAACTGCAGTAGCAACATCAGCTGTAACTGTACCAACCTTAGGATTTGGCATTAATCCACGTGGACCTAAAATTTGCCCAAGTGTACCAACTATTCTCATAGTATCAGGTGCCGCAATTACCACATCAAAATTTAAATTGCCTTTTTTAACTTCGTCCGCTAAATCTTCAAGTCCAACTATATCAGCACCAGCATTTCTTGCTTGTTCAGCTTGAGGCCCTTGTGCAAATACTGCAACACGTAATGTTTTACCTGTACCATTTGGCAATACTAATGAACCACGAATCATTTGATCTGATTTACGCGGATCTACACCTAGATTAATTGCCACATCAATAGATTCATCAAATTTAGCCGTTGCTGCTGACTTAACTAAGTTAAGCGCATCTATTGCTGAGTAAAGTTTATTTTTATCATAAGCAGGGAATGCTTTAATGCGTTTAGATTGTTGTGTCATTTTACTTAACCCCCTCTACTTCAACACCCATACTTCTAGCTGAGCCAGCAATTGTTCTAACCGCTGCATCCAAATCAGCTGCAGTTAAGTCAGGCTCTTTTAATTTTGCAATTTCTTCTAATTGCGAGCGTGAAATTTTACCAACTTTATCTGGTCCTGGTTTTGTACTTCCCTTTTGCAGTTTAATTATTTTTTTAATTAATACTGATGCCGGAGGAGTTTTCATTATAAAAGTAAAACTTTTATCTGAGTAAGCTGTAATTATTACTGGAACTGCTAAACCTGGCTCCATGCTTTGTGTTTTTGCATTAAACTGTTTACAGAATTCCATAATATTTAAACCACGTTGACCTAATGCAGGTCCAACTGGAGGTGACGGATTGGCTTTTCCTGCAGGAATTTGCAGTTTTATTAAGCCGATAACTTTTTTTGCCATTTTATTAATACCTTTTGAAATGGGTAAAACGTATTTAAATCAAAACTTTAAATACTCCCCGTTACTAAATAAATACAACGTAGCCCATTATTATAACAAATATCAGATATTTTTGCAAATATATTTACATGAAATGATTAAATTTGGTATTGACAACGGGGATCATTATATAATAATAATACTACCACCATTCAGAGATCCACTAACTTTTTTATTACCAAGAGATGAAAAGTTGATTTGCTTTGTATTACAATTTGTCATTGAAAAATTCCTTATCCCGTATATTGCATAAATATGTATAAGTGAGTAAAAATTGGATGAAAATTAATTTTAGTTGAATTAAAGTTTGGGATTTTTGTAAATTATAATCAGGAATTGACCCTTTTAGAGCAAAAATTATATTTAAATTTGACCCACCCTAAAAAGTGAAATAATCCTCCTGTAAAATAGACATGAATTGTATTTATAGGAGTTTTTTAGGG
>JAPJMP010000141.1 GCA_026461645.1 Burkholderiales bacterium | reverse complement strand
GTTTATAATTTGGCATCTGAGCGGTTATTAACATAAATAAAATTAATAATAAAATAAGAATGCCAATAAAAATCGCGCCAGTCGTATTCCACCCAATTCTATTGATTAAATATGTTAAAGGTGCGTAAGCACTTAAATTCCCAAGTGTTGCACCAATTCCAAGAATTGCAAGTAATAATGGAATTCTTGCCGCAGAAAAAAACGCTGGAATAATATAAATTCCGATTAAATATGCAATAGATAGGCTAACCCCCCAAATTATATTAGCAAGCTCAATTACAAATTCATTGCGCGCATACCAATATAAAATTAACCCTAAAATCGTTCCCACCATTGAAATTGGTACAACTTTATTAAATCCAAAAACATCTAAAACCACTCCACCTGGAATTTGCATGCAGGCTGCTATAATAAAATATAAGGCAGTTATTATGGCAAAAACTCCTGGGCCAACTCCTATTGTTTGGGTAAAATATTGAAATGTACTTGGGGCTGATGATTCAATTAAAACTGAAATAGCGACATAACAAACAATAATTATATACAAGCCAAGCTTATATAATTTCTCAGTGATTATCATTTATTATTTCAGCCTACACAACAAAAAAAGAATAAACTTTAATTGTCTTGGGCATAACTACAAGTGCTACATATTTCACGACACTGCATTTGAATTTCAGTCCACATTTCATTAGTCAAAATCCTAATTTTAGGAGGATAAGCAATGAAAGTTTGCAGCTTACTCATGTCATGCGGATAAATCCAATCTAAACTTGCAATACTATTATCTAGTCGCTTAATCGCAATTTGGCTGGGTACACTTGAGCCAGTTAAATTAGATAACTCATACTCACTTTGTGGTAGTAGGGCATTATTTATAAACGCATAGGCATCATTCACGTTATGCGTTGATGCAGGAATAACTAAGTTATCCAGTTCATACATATTCCCTTCTTTTTGCAATTGCGCCCCTATGGTAATTTTTGCATGCGAATTTCTGGCATCAGACATGGCTTTAAAAATATCGATTGAATAACTTTGTGAGACCCAAATATCACCTCTTAATAATCCACGATAATAACTGTCACTATCAAACTTTGCCCAATATGGCGATGCTCGGTTAATTAAATTTTGTGCGGCCTTTAAATCAGCAATATTTGTTGAATTAGGATCTTTACCCAAATATAGTAATGCTACTGCAAAAACATTGCGGGAAGAATTAAACATAGTAATTCTACCTTTAAGTTTTACTAAATATTTTGGATCAAATACAACAGCCCATGTATTGGGATTAATCCCTAATTCTTTCATCTTATCAACATTATAGGCAAGAAAAACTGGATTGTAAGCGTATGGTACTGAATATTTATTACCTTGATCATATGGCTCACTTAGAAACTTTTTATCAACATACTGCAAATTAGGTAATTTAGATTTATCTAAAGGTAATATTTTATGCATCGCAATTAAATCTGTTACAGCATAACTGGTTGGCACCATAACATCGTAACCAGAAGCTCCTGCTGCAATTTTGGCCAGCAATTCTCCATTATCATTAAAGTAGTTTTGATATAATTTGCAATTACATAATTTTTCAAATCTGGCAATTGTTGGATCAGCAATATAATTAGTTCCAATATACAAATTAAATTTTTTCTCGGCCCAAGAAAAACTTGTAAGCATAAAAAAGATAAAAACTAATGCAACTTTATTTAAACACATTTTACTCATTTAATTCTCTTATTTAAATAGTTGAGGTGAAATCTTACTTGCCAATGAAGTAATAACCAATGTAAATAAAATAATAATAGTTGAAATCGCATTAACCTCAGGCGTAACCCCCATTTTTATCATCGAATAAATTGATAACGGTAAAGTTGTAGAACCAACCCCGGCGGTAAAAAAGGTAATCACAAAATCATCAATAGACAGTGTAAACGCCATTAAGCCCCCAGCAATAATTCCAGGTAGAATTGATGGAATTAACACTAAATAGAAAGATTTAAAAGAATTTGCTCCTAAATCTCTTGCCGCATCAAAAATACTATTATCAATTCCAACCATTCTTGATTTTACTGCTAATGTAACAAAACTGGTACAAAATGCAATATGGGCTAAAACTATAGACACATAGCCTAATGTAAAATTAATTAACAAAAAGAATAACAATAAAGCAACACCAACTAGCAATTCTGGTGCTGCCACTGGAATCATTATTAACGACGATAAAAGTGGTACTTTATATTTATGCAAAGCTACACCAGCAAATGTGCCTAAAATTACGGAAAAAAAGCTAGCCACAAAAGCAATTATTAATGAATTAACTGCAGCTGACATTAGCTGACTATCTGCAAACAACACCTTATACCATTTAAGCGTGAAACCAACCCAACTAATTCCAATACGTGAATCATTAAATGAGTATAAAATAACTAAAATTAAAGGAACATATAAAAACAAAAAGGTAAATATTCCACCCAAAATTAATAATTTAGAACTTTTATTTGCTTGCATATTTAAATCCATTTGAATTTTTTGCTATAAATCCCACGATTAATGAAATGGATAACACAGAAACTGTCATAACAATTGACGTTACAGTGCCTAAAGGCCAATTCATTCCCTGTAAAAATTGTTGTTTAATCAAGTTACCTATCATTAAAGAACAATTACTGCCAACTAATTCGGGCACAACAAACATTCCGATACAAGGGATAAAAACTAACGCACTACCAACCAACACACCAGGTAAACTAAGTGGTACGGTTACTTTCCAAAACAACTGAAACCGTGTAGCACCAAGATCTCTTCCTGCATCTAATAAATCCATTTCATGCTTTTCTAAATTTGCATATAACGGTAAAATCATAAAAGGTAAGTTAACATAAACTAAACAAATAATTACCGCAAAAGTTGAATACAGTAAATTAACTGGGGGGAAACCTAAAACTGAAATAATAGAATTAATAATATGCGTCACCCCTGAATCTGGCCCCAATATTATCATCCAAGCATATACTCGAATTAAAAAGCAGCTCCAAAAAGGAATGATTACTAACAATAATAAAATATCTCTATATTTTTTAGCCGAACGTGCTATCATTAAAGATAAAGGGTAACTAAGAATCAAACAAATAATAGTAGTAACTAATGAATAAATAATCGAGCGCACCATTAATTGCCAAACAAACTCACTTGAAAAAACTAGAATAAAACTGTCCAAATTTAAATCTAGATGCAACTTACCATTTATATGGCTAATTAACGGTTTTACACCGCCATAATCACCTGGCTCCATAAAAGCAATAATTAGCATTAATCCCATTGGCACCATAAACATTAAAATCAAGTACAGTAGCGGTGGCCAAGATAGAGCACGCTTCTCAGTTAATTTAATCATAATTCCTCAGCAATAAAACTTCCAGCATGTGGATCAAATGACATATGAACCATTGTTTCTTCATTAAAGAATTTAGGTTCGACACTCTTAGTATTTCCAAGCATAACTTTTAATACCAAATTATCGCCTAACTCAATTTCATAGAGAGTATCGTTACCATAATAATAATAACCAAGAACTTTTGCCTGAGCACGATATAAATCTGTATTTTCTACCTCTTCGCGATTTAGTCTAATTTTTTCAGGTCGAATCGAATACCACCCTTTTTGTCCAATTTTATAATTTGCAGCATATTCGCATTTAACTTCTAAATTAATATAACCAGCTATTTTAAGAGTTACTGCATCATTTGTAGTTGATATTACTTCAGCTTTTATTAAATTACATTTACCTAAAAAATCAGCAACAAAATAAGTTTTTGGTTTAGAATAAACTTTAGTCGGCACATCTAATTGTTCAATTTTACCGCCATTTAACACTGCAATTCGGCTTGATAACGCCAAAGCTTCTTGCTGATCATGGGTAACATAAACAAATGTTACACCAGTCTCTTCCTGCAATTTCACAAGTTCAATATGCATATGTTCACGTAATCTTGCATCCAATGCAGATAAAGGCTCATCTAGTAAGAGTAACTTAGGTCTATCAACTAAGGATCTAGCAATTGCTACACGCTGTTTTTGCCCGCCAGATAATTCATGCGGAAATCTATTTTTAAATTTAACTAATTGCACGTCTTCCAATAACTCTTCTACCTGAGTAACAATTCTACTCTTATCCCATTTTGCCATTTTTAATGGAAAGGCTATATTATCAAATACAGATAAATGAGGGAATAAAGCATATGTTTGAAAAATTGTATGTAACGGTCTTTTCTCTGGAGGCAAGTCAGTGATATCCTTGCCATCAAGAAAGATTCTTCCACTGTCTGGTGATATTAATCCAGCCACCATTCTCAATAAAGTTGTTTTACCGCAACCAGAAGGACCTAATAAAGTAAAAAACTCACCCTGATTAATGTCAATGCTAATATTGTCAACGACAACGCTATCATCAAAATTTTTTGTTACATTTTTAATTTGTAAAATTGTCACTTCTAACTACCTTTTAATTATAATTAAATAAAAACGTTATTTTAGCAGAAAAAAAATAAACATAAAAATTTTTATTCAAAAAGTCGCTTGATTAAAACACCACCTAGTTGAATGTTTTTTTTCATCGCATTATCAGTATAATTTTTTATATACTTTTCTAATTGATCATATTCTTGTTGCTTTATAATATTTTTCTTAGCAGTTAGAATAACAGAACTAAATTGCCGCCTAAATTGTTCTTCAAAATCAAATATTTGATTAAATACATCTAAAGGCTTAGATTGCAAATGATATTTAGCCTTAATCATTAACATATCATACATTTCTTTAGCAGCAATAGCTTGACCATTATCAGCTATAACACTAAAAAATGTGGTTTTATCTTGTGGATTAAGTAAACTAAACTTACCATCTTCTTCGGCAAAACCATAATTTTTCAAAAATTGAGCTAACGTACTACCGCTTTGCGGTTTTTCTAAATTAATAAACAAATCAATCTCTAAAGCAATGTTATTAAGTGCTTGCATCTCATGTTGAATGTTTACTAAATCTTCAATATAATTAGAGCTACGAATATGACCGTTATTACTTAAAACAAAATTATAAAATTCAGTATAAACATTTTCAATCTGTGCTTGATTCATAATGCCATTTTGGTCAACTAAAAGCATCACCACTTTACATGCTTTAATAATATACTTTTTACTTTTTTGGTAAACTTGCCAAATGTCATTTTTATCCAAAACATATATTTGATAACTATGATTACTATATTGACTTATTTCTGGTAAAAGCTTAATTTTTAACTCATCTTCGAAAACAAGGTCAATTACTAAATCATATTTAGCATTAATTTCATTGGCAAAAGGAAAAGTAATTTTATATACTTTGGCAAAAAACGCTTCAACGCTATCTTCCGGAATAATTTGATTATTAAAATTTTGTTCATCACTTGTTACTGTTTCGAGCAAATTGCTAATATGTTTAGAATTTAAACTTGCCTCTTCCTTGTTAGAACTATCTTTAACACCACCATCTAGTAACGGATCAAAACTGTCATCTGCTTTAGAGTTTATATCTCGTTGCATTAACTTTGTTTGCTGCTGAGGTAAATTAGCATCAATACTGTCTAACACCGCTGCTTTATTCTTGGTAATTAATGCATCATCTGTTGCTTGATTAAAATTATTTTCAACTCTTTTTTTAAACCGCAATTCGTCATATTTATAATAACCAATAGTAATTAATATTACTACCACTACAAACGCAATAATTGCCAATTGAATAGGATTCATTATTTTTGCTCCACTGCCACAATATTTCTAATATATTTATACAATTTCCGAAAAGATTTATTTTGTTTATTCAGAATTTCTTTACGACAAACTCTAATTAAGGAACGAATCTCATTAACATCTTGAATTTGATATTGCGCTATAAACTCTTCCAAATCTTTATCACTGGCAAGTAGTTTTTCACGCCACGCTTCACAATCATGCAGCAATTTGGTACTAAGATGTGATTCTCCATTAAATTCAGCTAATTTAAGTCGAACATGTTCTTCATCAACTTGTCGCATTAATTTACCAATATACTGATTTTGTCGACGAATTGCTCCATTAGCATTTAATTTTTGTGCTAAAACAATTGCTTCAAATAAAATTGGGGGTAAGTTAAGTTGTGTTAACTGATCTTTATTTAACTTAATTAGC
Organism: Burkholderiales bacterium; assembly: GCA_026461645.1. GTDB lineage: Bacteria > Pseudomonadota > Gammaproteobacteria > Burkholderiales > UBA11063 > Aquella. The sequence continues at coordinate 2,374 of JAPJMP010000141.1, read as the reverse complement.
TGCATTCCTAATTTTTGCAATTGATCCATATGTTCTTTACGCTTGGTTTTGCTTATTTCACTAGCTTCAATTTCCATATTTAGCCAATCTCAAAAATATCTTAAAGATAATACCATAATGTTACTACATTTTATTTAAAGTGCATTAAATAATTTAACTTGAATTGATGTTTATAATTTTTACTTATACAGTGCCGTATGCAATACCCACTGATTTCACCTTTAACTTATTGTTAATAGCAGTAAATTCAAATAAGATGAATATGTTATGCAATATAATGAATACTTTAATCAATAAATAAAACCTACAGTTATCTGTCAGCATGATTTATATAAAACACTATCATAATAAAATAATAACTTAATTGATGATTTGAGATCAAGTATCGACAAGATTAACCAAGGTATAAAAATTACATTATAAGCTGTAAAAGTAGTAAAATAATGGATAATTTCATAATTATTTATTAAGGGTTTATTAATGTCACAAATTGATTTTGAACATTCCCAAGAATACTTAAAAAATTTCGCCGCGCAAATCCTTGATAAAGCTATAACCTTAGGTGCTACTAGTGCTGAAATTGCAATAAATGAATCTATAGATACTTCAATTGAAGTTTTAAACAGTAATATTGATTCTTTTGAAACTAGTTATTCTAGCTATTTATCTTTATTTGTCTACAAAGGTCATCAAAAGGGCTATGTCAGTCTCAGCAAAATTGCCATAAACATGATCGATGAAATTGTAACCAAAGCACTTGAAATCGCAAAATATACCGAATCAGACATTCACAATGGAATTGCTGAGAGCAGATTTTTATGTAACTCCATTGACTATAATTTACAACTATTTAACCCTGTTGAAATTGATAATTTTGCCATAGTAGCCAAGGCTAAAGAACTTGAGCAATTAGCATTAAATTCAAACTCGTTTAAATTAACCTCAGATGGGGCTTCCTTAAATCTAAATAAACGAAACTTTTTATTAGCTACTACGAATAATTTTAATATGGGTTATCAAACCACTAAATTTTCTAAACACATTAGCTTAATTGGCGAAAACAAATCAGGTTTACAAACTGATTATTGGTACGATAGTGCGCGATCTTTTACTGATTTAATGCCTGATCAAAAATTAGTTAATAAAGCCATCTATCGTTTAGCCCGAAGGTTAAACAAAGGTAAAATTAGTGCTGGTAGTTATAATGTAATTTTTGATGCGCCAATAGCCAAGTCGTTTATGGGATATTTTTTAGAAGGCATCAGTGGCAACAGCCTTTTCCGGCGCTTAAGTTTTTTAAATGACACTAAAGGAACTCAAATTTTTCCTAATTGGCTCAATATAATCGACAACCCTTCAATTATTAAGGGTAATTCTAGTTGCTATTTTGATTCTGAAGGCGTTAGAGTTACTAAACGCCATTTAGTTGCCAATGGAGTTGTAGAAGATTACATTTTAGACAGTTATACTGGGCGCAAACTAAATTTAAATACAACTGGCAATGCTGGTGGTGTTCATAATGTTCAAATTAGTTATAATTTTGATGGTGAAATAGAAAAATTTGCCCAGCTAATGCATAATGGTTTAATTATTATTGAAATTGTCGGCCAAGGATTAAATTTAGTTAACGGTGATTACTCTTTTGGTGCAGGAGCTTTATTGGTTGAACATGGGGAAATCAAATATTATATTGACAACTTAACTATTGCAGGCAATTTAAAAGATTTTTATAAAAATATAAAATATATTAATAATGATTTTTCACCAACAGGAACAATCCAATGTGGGGCTATTTTAGTTGACAATATAAATGTGGCAAATTAAAAAGGATATGTAATGCAAGTTAATTTAAATATTCAATATGAACATTTAAACTCGATACAAGACTTAGACATAGATGATCAGGATTTACTCAAAGCAGCAATTAAAGCTACAGCTTTTTCTCAAGCTAAATATTCTAAATTTAAAGTGGGAGCTGCTGCCAAACTTGATAATGAAGCAATAGTTATTGGCTTTAATATTGAAAATGTAAGTCACTCTGTTACAGTTTGTGCTGAAATAGCACTACTCTCAAATATTATTATTAATCACTCTCAACATAAAATTGTAACATTAGCATTAGGTTACAACAATTTAAAAGGACACAGTAAAACACCGATCTCTCCTTGTGGCCATTGTCGTCAAGCCTTAATTGAATATGAACAACAATCTTCTAATAAAATTCGCTGCATACTAGGTAGCTTAGATGGTGAGATTATAATTATTAATGGCATTAGTAATTTATTGCCATTAGCATTTTCTAATGCTATGTTTAATAATGCTTAAGGTTCAATTAATTATAAATAAAATAAGCGGCAAATTTACTTGTTTATTT
>JAPJMP010000140.1 GCA_026461645.1 Burkholderiales bacterium | reverse complement strand
GTGCTAAATAGTGCTAAGTGTATAATAAAATCAAATATTAGACAAGGTGACTTTTTAACTCAATTAACAAATAGCAATACTTCAATTATATTTAGTGAGTGGAAGTCGTTAAAATCGATCACTAAAAAAACTAAAGATATCATTATTAGTCGTAAAGAATATAAATTACAAGATATTTATAAAAATAATAGTAATCAATCTATTAATGTTCAATTATCTTTATTCGCAGATAGTGACGAACAGCCAGATATTAATTCTACTAAATATAATTATATCAATGTTAAAATTGTAGATGTTTATAAAGAAGAGTTGGAAGTTTATGAGTGAAACTATACAATACCAAACATATGAACGAAAAATAATTTATGCTTTCAGTGTCCCAAATAAAGATGGTGGCTTAAATCGATATAAAGGTCTTGAAAAAATTGGTGATACAACTACTAATAATCCAAAAATCAATGCTCATGACAATAGCGATGATTTGAAAAAAGTAGCAGAAGAGCGAATTAAAGAATATACAAGAACAGCAGGATTACCATACCAAATAGATATTGCAAGACTTGCGGTTACTAAAAATAATAAATATTTCCGTGATTATGATGTGCATAATGTCTTAAAACGATCTAGAATCAATAAAAAAGATTTTGGTGATGGTGTTGGTGCTAATGAATGGTATGAAACAGATGTTAAGACGGTTATTAAGGCTATAGAGGCAGTTGAGGATGGACGTTCTTCTATTTATAGTGATGTTGTTGAAAAAAATGAAATAGAATTTAGACCAGAGCAATTAGAAGCCATAAAACAAACTACTCATGCATTTAAGAAAAAAGATAAAATGCTTTGGAACGCCAAAATGCGTTTTGGAAAAACTTTAACTGCTTTAAAATTGGCAAAAGATAATCATTACAATAAAACCTTGATTATTACACATCGTCCAGTCGTATCTGATGGATGGTTTGATGACTTTAACAAAATATTTACAAAGCAAGATGGTTATATTTATGGATCTAAAACCAGAGGCGAAAAAATAGAATTTTTATCACAGAGTAAAAATCCTTTTATTTATTTTGCCAGTATGCAAGATTTGAGGGGGTCTGAGCAGGTGGGGGGTAAGCATGGTGATAAAAATAACGAAATATTTGCGATTCAATGGGATCTTGTTATTATAGATGAAGCACACGAAGGAACTCGCACTGGGTTGGCACAAAATGTATTAGATATGGTTAAATCAACTAAAGAACATATTACAAAAGTATTGGAATTATCTGGTACACCATTTAATATTCTTGATGACTATGATGAAGAACAAGTTTTTACTTGGGATTATGTTATGGAGCAAGAAGCAAAGCAAAAATGGTATCAAGAAACACCAAATCAATTAAATCCATATGGAACGTTGCCCAAAGTCAATATGTACATTTTTGAGCTACAAAATAAATTTTCTGATGCCAAATTTATTAATATAGAGGATAAAGCTTTTAATTTCATGGAGTTTTTTCGAGTTAATGACAACGATAACTTTATATATGAAGAAAAAGTCAACTCATTTTTGAATGAAATAACAAAATTCAATAGTAAAACAAATTATCCATTTTCAACAGAAGATTTTCGTAATCAATTACGTCATACTTTATGGCTTTTACCAAGTGTAGCAAGTTGTAAGGCAATTAAAGCATTGCTTGAAACACATCCAGTTTTTAAAAATTATAAAGTAATAAATATAGTAGATGATGGCAAGGAAGACGGCGCAGATAGAGGCGAACTTGAGCGTGTACGTAAGGCTATTACTAAACATCCGTCAAAAACAAAAACGATTACTCTTACAGTAAGAAAATTAACGACCGGAGTAACTATTCCAGAATTGGTTGGCGTGATGTTTTTAAATAACACCACATCAGCTGCAACTTATTTACAAGCGGCTTTTCGGGCGCAAACTCCATTTAGTGACAAAGATTTAGGCGAAAAGATTAATTGTTATATCTTTGATTTTGCTCCAGATAGAGCATTAACTATTATGGCTGAGACTGCTAAACTAAATTCAGGAGTTGGGAAAAGGAATACTGAGGCTCAAAAAGAGCAAATGAAAAACTTAATTAATTTTTTACCTATTGTGGGTGAATCTGGTAATGGTATGCAAAAGTACAATGTAGATTCATTACTAACCAAACTTAAGCGAGTTTATGCAGAAAAGGCTGTACGTACTGGTTTTGAAGATGATTCACTATATAATGATCGCCTATTAACTTTGACTGGAGTAAAGTTGAATCGTTTTAATGAATTAAAAGAAATTATTGGTAAAACCAATAAAGAAAAACAGCCTTTAAAAATTGAGATAAATAATCAAGGTTTATCTGATGAAGAATATGAAAAAGCTGAAAAAGCAAAAAGTAAATCTAAAAAAGATCGAACACCAGAAGAACAGGCGGCGATTGATAAACAAAATGAAGCAAGAAAACAACGTCAAACAATGATTTCAATCTTACGAGGAATTTCAATCAGAATTCCTTTAATGATTTATGGTATGGATTTAGAAATTGATAAAGATATTACAATTGATAATTTTACAACTAAAATAGATGACACTTCATGGAAAGAGTTTATGCCAAAAGGTGTAAGTAAAGAATTATTTAATGAGTTTTCTGAATATTATGATGCAGAGGTATTTATAGAAGCTGGAAGAATTATTCGCTCACGGGCAAAATCATATGACTCTTTAGATTACATTAGTAGAGCAGAAAAAATAGCTGAGTTATTTGCAACTTTTAAAAATCCTGATAAAGAGACAGTACTTACTCCATGGCGAGTTGTTAATTTACAATTAGCAAAAACAATAGGCGGACTTAATTATTACGATGATAATTTTAAATTTATGACTGATAATGGTAAGAATGCGAGACATTGGGTAGAACAAGAAAATACTAACAGTATATTTAGCCAAGATAGTAAAATATTAGATATGGAAACTAAAACAGGATTATATGCACTTTATGCAACATCATCTATGCTTTATCAACAGAGTAAAAACTTAAATGATGGAATTAAAACTGAACTGAATTTTAAAAAACAGCGTTGGGAAATACAGCAACCTAATGAAGAAGAAATATTAAATAATATTTTACAGAATAATATATATTTTTTAGCTAATACACCAATGGCAAAAACCATTGCTAGACGCACTCTAATTGGTTATAAAGATTTACCACTCAATATTTTATATATTGAGAATCTAAATAAGAAATTAAAAACTAATATAAATGATGCAACTAAAGAAATCACAAAAGGATTTAAACAAATGAAATTTGATGTAATTATTGGTAATCCACCATATCAGCAGGAACCTATTGGCGATTGCTTACAATCTTTACCTATTTATGATAATTTTATGGATGCTGCATATGCAATTGCTAATAAAGTTACCTTTATTACTCCAGCAAGATTTTTATTTAATGCTGGTTTAACAAGTAAATCATGGAATGCAAAAATGTTAAACGATTCACATTTAAAAGTAATATATTATACACAAAATAGTGATGAAGTTTTCCCCAATACAGATATAAAAGGTGGAGTAGTTATAACTTATCGTGATATAAATCAGAAATTTGAGAAAATTGGTGGTGGTTTTACACATTTTCAAGAATTAAATACTATATTAGATAAAGTTAATCCTGATGATAAGTTTACTAGTATTATGCATGTGCAAAATAAATTTAATTTAGATAAATTATATAAAGATTTTCCAGATTTAAATAATAGATTGAGCAAAAATGGAAAAGAACGCCGCCTAATTTCCCCTGTTTTTGATATTTTACCTGAAGTATTTTTAGATAAACAAACAGATGAATGTCAAATTAAAATTTTAGGTCGTAAACATAATGAAAGAATATATAAATGGATTGATAAAAAATATATAGACCCAAACTCTAATCTTAGTAAATATAAAGTTATTTTGCCAGCATCCAATGGTAGTGGTGCTATTGGAGAAGTTTTAAGTACGCCCCTTATAGGTCCGCCCCTTATAGGTCACACTCAAACATTTATTTCTCTTGGAGCGTTTGATACAGAATATGAAGCTCAAGCACTATTGAAATATATTAAAACTAAATTTACTCGAGCTATGCTTGGAATAAAAAAAATAACTCAAAGTAATAAGAATGCGGATACGTGGTCAAAAGTACCAATGCAAAATTTTACTAAAAATTCTGACATTGATTGGAGTAAATCCATATCTGAAATAGATATTCAATTATATAAGAAGTATAGTCTTAATGATAAAGAAATTTCATTTATTGAAGAAAAGGTTCAGGAAATGGAATAATTGGTTGTATTCGATTACATTATTTTATTGACATGATAAATTAATATTAAATAAACGCTAAAAATAGTCAGTCGGGATTCAACCTGTAAAACAGTTTGAGCGGGTGCAACTGGCTTTTTACTCCATTTCAGGAATCCTGAATTTTGTCAAAAAGGGTGCTAAAAAAAATGGCTGGCCATTTTGACAGTACTTCCTCTTTTAACAAGGTCGGCAAAGATAAGATATTAGTATGTAGG
>JAPJMP010000139.1 GCA_026461645.1 Burkholderiales bacterium | reverse complement strand
TATTAATTATTATATTTTTTATTTAACCAATTGATATATAAGAATTAATTGGAATTTTTCAATACCTTAACCAATGTTTTTTATGCAATATTCAGGTTAGTACTGTCCGAGTTGGTTTAATTATTAAAAATTTTTATACTAATTACGCAATAACCATATATAATAAATGTTAGCAGAATTATTTTAAGACGGTGGAGTTTAATTTATGCAAATAATTGGAAAAAATCAGCGCCAGTATATAAAGGTATTCTTTTTTAGAATTATTATGAATTTATTTCCAGCTTATCGAAGAACCGGAGGACGCGTTACTTTTATTTCTAACGATTGGTGTCATGTGCGTATAAAATTAAAACTTAATTGGCAAACTAAAAATTATGTTGGTTCTATATTTGGTGGCAGTATTTATGGATCGATTGATCCAATTTATATGTTGCAATTAATAAAAATATTGGGGCCAAATTATGTGGTGTGGGATAAAGAAGCAGCAATTAAATTTATTAAGCCAGTTCGTACTACTATTTATGCAGACTTTTTATTAGATCAAGAAATAATTAATAAAGTTAAAAATGAAGTTCAGTCGAAGAGTAAATCAATAATTAGTTTGCCGGTAAACTTTTATGATGCTAACAACATACTTTATGCAACCATTAGCAAAACATTATACATTGCAGATAAAAAATATTATTTTAATAAACGACAAAGCTAATTATTTAAATTACCATTTCAGCTACTTGGTCAGGAATTATTAATTGTGCCATAGTTGACTCAATTATCTGATTTATTGACACACCAGGGGCTCTCTCAATTAGTTCTAAACCTTGTTTCGTGACATTTATAACGCATAATTCGGTAAAAATTTTATTTACTACACCAAGACCCGTCAAGGGTAACGTACATTCCGGTAATATTTTGCTAGAACCATCTTTTGCCACGTGTTGCATTACTACTAAAACTTGTTTAGCACCAGCAACTAAATCCATAGCACCACCCATTCCTTTGACCATCTTCCCTGGAATCATCCAGTTGGCAATATCGCCTTTAGCTGAAACTTCCATAGCCCCTAATATTGTAAGGTCAACTTTACCACCACGAATCATGGCAAAGGAATCAGAAGAAGAGAAATATGCGGCCCCAGGTATAGCGGTAACTGTTTCTTTACCAGCATTAATTAAATCGGCATCAACTTCGTTCTCAAATGGGTATGGACCTATACCTAATAAGCCATTTTCACTTTGAAGTACCACATTAATATTTTGTGGAATATAATTTGCCACTAGTGTAGGTATTCCAATACCCAAATTAACATAAAATCCATCTTTAATTTCTTTAGCAATTCTTGCCGCCATCTGATCTCTGGTTAAACTCATAATAATTAACTCCTAAGTCTTGTGGTTCGTTTTTCAATACGTTTTTCATAATTTTTACCTTGGAATATTCTGGTTACATATATTCCAGGAGTGTGTATTGCATCAGGATCTAATGCTCCAACTGGTACTAATTCTTCAACTTCTGCAATAGTGATTTTGCCAGCAGTTGCAGCGGTGGGGTTAAAATTACGCGCTGTTTTTCTATATACTAAATTCCCCATTGCATCTCCGCGCCAAGCTTTAACAATAGCAAAGTCGGGAATTAAAGCATGTTCTAAAATATGTGGACGGTTATTAAACATTTTAGTTTCTTTATTTTTGGCAATTATAGTGCCAGCGCCAGTTGGAGTAAAAAATGCTGGAATTCCAGCTCCACCAGCTCTTAATTTTTCGGCTAATGTTCCCTGTGGTACTAACTCTAGTTCTAACTCACCGGATAAAACTAATTGTTCAAATAATTTATTCTCTCCGACATAACTAGAAATCATTTTTTTGATTTGCCTTTTTTGCAATAATAATCCAAGGCCAAAATCATCCAAACCAGCATTATTGGAAATGCAGGTTAAATCTGTAACACCTAGCTCTACTAGGGCTGCAATTGAATTTTCAGGAATACCACATAAACCAAATCCACCAAAAGCAATAGTTGCTTCAGAATAAATGTCTCGCACAGCCATTTGAGCTGTAGCTACAATTTTATTCATTAATTACTCCTAAATAGTATAAATATTTAATAGGCCAATAAAGTATCATTCCAATTACCTTGATTCCATGAACAGCGTGCTTTAATGGTTGAAGTATTTACTTTGATTTGGCAATCAGCAACACATGATAATGAAGTTGTCATATCAATTGTATTAAGCGGTGAAACAATAATAATGTTTGTTTGAGTAGTTAATTGTCCATTGATTTCCAATGCTTGATTAATATTATTTAAATCAGATTGACAATCAGCTACTGCGGCATAGTGAATAAACATCATTAGTAAGCTAATCATTAATTTTTTCATGATCAATACTCCTTAATAAAAAATCATATGCTTTTATATTATAGCATTTTTTTATTTTAAGTGCTAGTGACAATGAGAAAAAATTTGCAAAATAGAATTAAATAATAAAAGTCCATAATATAAATTATGGACTTTTAATAGAATAGGCTTTAAAGAATTAGCGTTTAGAGAATTGTTTTCTTCTACGTGCTTTTCTTAAACCACATTTCTTACGTTCTACTTCACGGGCATCACGGGTTACAAAACCAGCTTGTGATAAAGTTGGTTTAAGCTCAGGATTAAAATTAATCAAAGCACGGGTGATACCATGTTTAACTGCACCAGCTTGACCTGATTCGCCACCACCTACAACATTAACTTTAATATCAAAAGAAGTTAAATGTTGAGTAATTTCTAATGGTTGACATACGATCATACAGTTAGTTGGACGAGAAAAATATTGATCAAATGTTTTATCATTTACAACAATTTTTCCACTACCTTTAGTTAAGAAAACACGAGCTACAGAACTTTTACGTCTACCTGTACCGTAGTAGTATTGTACATTCATTTGCTATTCCTTATTTAACTACTAATTGTTTAGGTTGTTGAGCACTATGCGGATGAGTTGCATCAGTGTAAACTTTTAATTTTTTAATCATGGCATAACCTAAAGGTCCTTTAGGTAGCATACCTTTTACGGCATTAATTAAAATCTTTTCTGGGTTTTTATTCAACATTTCATTAAAAGTGCGTGAATATATACCACCAGGGTAGCCAGTATGGCGATAATAAATTTTTTGTAGAGTTTTTTTACCGGTTACAACTAATTTATCGGCATTAGTCACAACAATAAAATCACCTGTATCCATGTGTGGAGTATAAATTGCTTTATGTTTTCCACGTAATACATGGGCAATTTTAGCAGCTAAACGTCCAAGGACTTGTTCTGTGGCATCAACTACAAACCATTCTGGAGTAATATCAGAAGGTTTTGCTGAAAACGTTTTAGTGGCAGTGAACCTAGGGGCAGCATCTTTTATTTGCTTGGCTGCTTTAGCATCAACATGTTCCATAAATAATAAATTCCTAAAATCTTTTACAAAAAGTGCTACAAATAACACCAACATCTTGTAACGGTTTGTGGTAGGATGGAATTATAGCATATATTAATCATAAAACAAAAATTTATTTTAAAGTTTTTAATATTGAGGCAATCCAACGATCTAAATTTATGATAACTTTAGGATTGGTGGTATTGATATTATTAGCGATAGCCACCACGATGTACTTATTCCCTTTTCTAGAATAATAGTAACCTGAATATGCGCGCGTGTCATTTAAAGTGCCAGTTTTAAAATGCGCTCTAGATCCAAAAGTCCTAAAATTATTTTCTAATGTTCCAGACTCGCTACTTTGTGGTAGAGTTTTTTCAAAATTATGATTTTGTGCAGAATTACCAACTAAAAATAATAGGTTGGCCATGTTAGTTGCAGTCACAAATTCTTTACGGGACAAACCAGCGCCATTTTCAAGATAAAACTTAGGATTTAATAAATGATTTTGCTCTAAATATGTGTGAAATATTTGCTGCGCTGTGAAATAATTATCTTGACTATTTTGCTTAAATGTACCAATCGATAACATAGTGGTCATTGCAATTAAGTTAACGCTGTAATGATTCATATAAATTAGAGCATCTTCTAGTGCTTGAGATTTGTAATTGTATAATATCTTAATACTAGCCGGGCTTTTAGCAAAAACGATCGTTCCGTGTAGCTTAAGCGATAAATTATTTAAACTGCTCTCAATTGCCATAGTTGTATATTTATCGTAAGGTAGCATATTTAATTCAAGTTTAACATTATTGCATTGTGGTGCAATTGACCCATTAAACTCAATTTCATTGTTTTTGTATTGCAGTAGATTAACTAATGAGCCACAATGGTTAATTCTATGATTAACTTTTAAATTATTAATAATTTTGTAACCATATAAATTGCTTGAAATTATGGCCCGATTATTTTTTATGGTGAAATTAAAAATTGTTTTATTGGCATCAACAATAAATCCATTAGGTAAAACTGTATCAAAGTCATATTTATCTATTTTAAGCATAGAGTAACTAGGTAGTTGATTAAAAATATAATTATCAACAACGATATTTCCATTGATGTTTTTTATTGGGGCAATATGCATTAAAATTTCATTAAGTGCTCTACTGTCAAATGTTGGGTCACCACCACCAATAATATATAAATCACCATCTAATGTGTCGTTTTTGATAGATCCAGTATAAGCAACTTGCGTTTGCCAATGAAAATCTGGTCCCAAAGTATTAAGCGCAACGGCAGTGGTTATGAGTTTCATGTTAGAGGCAATTAAGCGCGGAGTATTTGCTTTATAACTATATATAATTTTGCCATTATTAGCATTCATGATCAGCAACGATGAATTGCGACTAAATTGCGCAGGAACTTTAGTTGTTAAAGCATAACTATGACTTAAACATACAATCAAAAATAACTTAAATATAAATTTCAAGTTATTGTTATTATTTAATCCCATTGCATAAAGCATTCATAAATTCAGTTACCGGTAATTGTTGGAATTGTTGCAAATCTGCAACCATATTTAAAATATTAATTTGTTGTTGTTTATTATAAATACGCTCTAAATTAGTTTTAAATTTTTGTAATAATAAAGGAATTCCTTCATAGCGGCGCAATTTATGCCCAATAGGGTATTGCACTACTACTTCGGGTAATTTACTTCCATCGCTAAATTCAATGGTAATCCCATTGGCAATTGAACGCTTATTAGCATCTAAATAATCTTGACTAAATTGAGCATCTTCAATGCAAATCATTTTAGCTCTTAATTGATCAATTTGCGGGTTTGAAGCAACATTATCTTCATAGTCAAGGGCTGTTAATCTACCGTAAATTAAGGGAACAGCCACCATATATTGAATGCAATGATCACGATCGGCCGGATTGTTTAATGGCCCATGCTTATCAATTATTCTAATTGCAGACTTGTGAGTACGAATTGTAATTTTATTAATTTGATCTAATTTATGTTTTACTTGTTGATGCAGTATAATTGCGCACTCTACTGCTGTTTGTGCGTGAAATTCAGCTGGATAAGAAATTTTAAATAAAATATTTTCCATTACATAACTGGTATATGGCTGAAGAAGTTTGAATGAATTACCTTTAAATGATGAGGCATAAAATCCCCATATGGGAGCTGTTAATACTGTAGGATATCCCATTTCACCAGTTTGTGCCATTAAAGCTAAACGTAAGCCTCTGCTTGATGCATCTCCTGCTGCCCAACTTTTTCTTGAGCCAGTATTGGGGGCGTGCCGATAAGTTCTTAAGGCTTGACCATCAGTGAACACAAGTGAAAGTGCGTTTAGAGTTTGCTCCATAGTTAAATTTAACAACTGACAACTTACTGCACACGATGCCAGCTTAACCAAAACAACATGATCTAAACCAACGGCATTAAATGAGTTCTCTAAAGCTATAACTCCTTGAATTTCATGAGCTTTAATCATGGCTTCTAATACGTGTTTAATGGTAAAACTGTTACCTTTACTAGCGTATGCAGGAGTTCTACTTAAATAATCAGTAATAGCTAAAATTGCGCCTAAATTATCCGATGGATGACCCCATTCAGCAGCAAGCCAAGTGTCATTAAAATCTAACCAACGGATTAACGCTCCAAGATTAAAGGCAGCTTGGACTGGATCAAGTTGATAATTGGTGCCAAAAACACGTGCCCCATTGACAAGAGAGGCTCCACTAACAATTGGACCTAATAGTTTAGTGCAAGCATTGTAAGTTAATGCTTCAAGTCCACATCCGATACTGTCTAATAAACAGTAATGTGCAGTTGTAATCGCTTCTTGACTGGTGATTTTATAATTTAAAACATAATTTGCAATATCAACTAAAACTTGATCAAACTCTTTATTTACTTTAATATGCTGATAATTTTCCATTTATATTGTTCCTTTAAAAGCATTAAATTTTGGTCCAATCAAGGATAATTTTACCTGAATTGCCAGATTTCATTAATTCAAAACCCTCTAAATAACTAGTTACTGGAAGCTCATGAGTAATAACTTTATCAAGGGTTAAACCAGATTTAATTAATGAAGCCATTTTATACCATGTCTCAAACATTTCGCGGCCATAAATTCCTTTGAGTTTTAAAGATTTGAATACAATTTTGTCCCAATTAATTGCTACATTTTTACCACTAATGCCAAGCATAGCAATTTTGCCACCATTAATCATTAAGTCAATCATAGAGTGTATGGCAGTCTCAAACCCAGACATTTCAAGCCCAACGTCAAATCCTTCTTCCATGCTTAATTTACGCATAGCTTTTCTAACTGTTGCATCTACTTGATTACTATCTTTACAATTACTAACATTAATTGCCTCATCAGCACCCATTGATTTTGCTAATTGTAAACGATAATCATTGATATCAGTAATAACAACATTTCTGGCACCTACTTTTTTGCAAATAGCCACTGCCATGCATCCAATAGGTCCAGCTCCATTAATTAAAACATCTTCACCTATTAAATCAAACGAGAGAGCAGTGTGAGCAGCATTACCCATAGGGTCAAGAATACTGGCAACATTGTCAGAGATATAATCAGGAAGCTTAAAGGCATTAAATGCTGGAATAGCCAAATATTCAGCAAAAGCACCAACACGATTAACACCAACACCAACTGTATTGGGGCATAAATGAAAATGGCCAGCACGACAATTGCGGCATCCACCGCAAACTATATGACCTTCACCTGACACTCTATCGCCAATTTGTAATTGATTGTTCTTAACATTAGCACCTACCTGTTCGATAACACCAACAAATTCGTGACCAATATGCATTGGAGTTTTAATTGTTTGTTGTGCCCATTCATCCCATTTATATATATGCAAGTCAGTACCACAAATAGCTGTTTTAGTTATTTTAATTAATACTTCATCATCTTTAATTTGTGGTTTAGCCACTTTTTGCATTGAAATGCCTGGTTCTCTTTTATCTTTAACCAGTGCCCACATTTGACTCATTTCTTCACTCCTTATTTAATTACACCAAGCTCTTTACCAACGTTAATAAATGCTTGAATAGTAGTTTCAATTTGTTCACTAGTATGCTTGGCTGACATTTGTGTTCTAATTCGTGCTTTGCCCTTAGGGACAACTGGATAAGAAAATGGAATAACATATACACCATAGTCTAACAATTTATTGGCAAAATCAACAGCAATTTTTTCATCATATAACATTACTGGTATGATCGGATGTTCACCGGGAATTAAATCAAATCCAGCTTGAGTTAAACCATTACGAAATTGCGTTTTATTAATATTTAACTGTTGGCGTAAATGGTTAGCCTGTTTAACCATTTCAATAACTTTAATGCTGGTTGCTGTAATCATTGGTGCTAGTGAATTAGAAAATAAATATGGACGTGCTTTGTTGCGTAGTAAAGTAACTAAATTTTTACGCCCGGCTATATAACCTCCGGAAGCCCCTCCTAGGGCTTTACCTAAAGTGCTAGTCATAATATCAATTCGACCTTCAACTCCGCAAAACTCTGGAGTTCCGCGACCACTAGCCCCAATAAAACCAGTTGCATGCGAATCATCAACAAAAGTTAATGCTGAATATTTATCAGCTAAATCACAAATGCCTTTTAAATTAGCAATAATTCCATCCATCGAAAAAACGCCATCAGTGACAATTAAAATATATCTAGCACCATCTTGTCTGGCCTGTTTTAATTGTACCTCAAGATCTTGCATATTGTTATTTTTATAACGATAACGTTTGGCTTTACATAAACGAATTCCATCAATAATGGAAGCATGATTTAACTCATCAGAAACAATGGCATCAGCTTCATTAAATAATGATTCAAATACTCCGCCATTAGCATCAAAACAGGAACTAAATAATATTGTATCCTCAAATCCAATAAAATTACTGATTGATTGTTCTAATTGTTTATGAATAGTTTGTGTACCGCAAATAAATCTGACTGAAGCTGCACCGTAACCGTATTTATCTAAAGCAGCTTTTGCCTCAGCAATTAATTCTTTATTATCAGCCAAACCAAGATAATTATTAGCGCAAAAGTTTAGCATCTCCTGCCCATTGACTAAAGTAATACTAGGTGATTGAGGTGTTTGAATGATTCTTTCAGTTTTTAAGAGTTTATCTTTAGTAATAGTATCGAGGATTGAGTCAATGTCATTATAAAAATTTTTTTCCAATTTTTTACCTTCTTTCCAAGAAAAATGATTTGTAGTTATTTTACCATAATGCAAATTGTTGCTATAGTTGCATTGCAATAATTTATGACTTTCATCATTAGCAATTTGTCTTTAATCAAAATATCATTTAAAACGGTAATTTTCTCAGATAAATTGTAGCACAGAAAAGCAATTTGAAATATTTATGAGAGCAATATTAGGAATGATTATAAATAAAATAAGTAAAATTAATGGATTATTTGTGGCTCATCAATTTGCTTATATGAATTATTAATGACACTATCATGAACCACCATATTAAAAGCACAATCATTTCCATTTATATTTGCATTTTTACAAATAAATGCGCGAGTAAGTACTTGAGGCTGTGTTGGATCATTTGGATTATACCATCTTGTTGAATTAATTGAGGCAAATTTATCGCTAATCCAATTATTTTCTTCGCTAATATTTTTATATGGCATTTGATAACCACCCAACATAATTATTCTTACATTTGGTAAACGCGTATTATAATAACAAGAAATGTTGCCTAAAGAGTCAGGTAAAGGATTTAAATCGCTAGTTGTTTTTTCACTCGGGTATAAAGCCCATTCTGATAATAATAACTTAATTGGTGGTAATGGCTTATCTAATGTGCTAGGTGCTTCACCAACTAAAATGCCGCCCCAAAATGGCGCCATAATTTTATGATTACTAAGATAGCAAAATTCTTGATTAGTATTAATTATTTCACAATTAATGTCACTAGCAGCAGGACATTCTTTGTAAGAAACAGCATAAACCTAAAAAAAGCAGTTACATGTTTAAAATGACAGATAAACCCTTATTTAATAATAGTTAAACTCAACTTAGGTATTCACCATTTTGGTGAGTAAAAT
>JAPJMP010000138.1 GCA_026461645.1 Burkholderiales bacterium | reverse complement strand
GTCATATTTTTACGCTTAATTTTGTTTTGTGGCGCAAACAATTTATTGCCAATTGGCTGAGCATCGGTATTGCTTAATATTTTAATAAAATATTCATTATTCAATGGAGTTTTACTTAAGCCATACATTACTGGAATATCATCAACTATAATTAATACTAAACGCTCAAAATGCTCCGGCATTTCCTGCGCATAAATTATTTGCAAGTTGTAGGTTGATGAAATTTCTTTAAACTTTGTGGTGGTTGAGCCATAATCAATTAAAAAGTCAATTATATTCATATATTCTCTACTTTATTCTACAGTAACACTTTTAGCTAAATTTCGCGGTTTATCAATATCCGTTCCTTTTAAAACAGCAGTATGATAAGCAAGTAACTGAAGTGGAATAATATATAAAATAGGTAGTAAATATAAATTAACATCAGCTGTTGGTAAATGAATTACATGAGTACAACTGGAAAATAAATTATCCTCTAATACATCAGTAAATAAATATACCTGGCCCTTTCTGGCTAAAATTTCTTGAATATTGGAACGCATTTTACTCAATAGATTATTTTGCGGCATTAAAATGATGCTTGGCATATTATCATCGATTAAAGCTAATGGACCATGTTTTAATTCACCAGCAGCATAAGCTTCTGCATGAATATATGATATTTCTTTTAGCTTTAATGCACCTTCATTAGCTATTGGAAATAAACTGTTGCGCGCTAAAAATAAAGCATTACTCTTTATACTCAAAGATTTGGCCATATTAATAATTTGCTCTTCTTGTTTAAAAATTTCATTGATTAATCCAGGAATTCGACGAATTTCATTAAGGACAATTTGTTCATCATTAGCAGCTAATAATTTACGTGCTTTAGCTAAGGTAAAAGTTAAATATAACAAAATTATCAATTGGGTGGTAAAAGCTTTAGTTGAGGCCACACCAATTTCCCGTCCGGCCTTAGTTAAAATACCTAATTTAGATAGACGCACCAAAGTACTCTCAGGAACATTACAAATGGATAGTGTGTTAACCATGCCTAAATCATGCGCATAATTTACTGAAGCAATAGTATCTGCAGTTTCTCCAGACTGTGAAATATTTATGACCAAGGTATTTTGTTTAGTTACAATTTTACTATACCTAAATTCACTGGCAATTTCAATACTACAGCTTAATTTTGCATACTCTTCCAACCAATACTTAGCAACGTGTCCTGCATTTAAACTGGTACCACAAGCTAATATTAGTATTTGCTCAGTTTTGTTAAATACCTCAGGCGCATTAATGCCAAAATCACTAGATTCAAACTGATTACCAACGCTGTGTATTGTATCTAAAATAGCTTGTGGTTGCTCAAATATTTCTTTTTGCATATAATGGCGAAAGGAACCAAGCTCAATTTGATTTAAGACCAAATCAGAAGTTTTAACTTTGCGGCTAACTAATTGCTGTGCATTATAAATTTTATAATCATTTAAGGAAATCACACCAATATCACCATCTTCTAAATATATTACCTTATTAGTAACTGGTAGGAGAGCCGATACATCGGAGGCAAAATACATTTCATTGATACCAACACCAATAACTAATGGTGAGCCATATTTAACACAAATAATTTCATTAGGATTATCAACATTTATTATACCAAGTGCATAAGCCCCTTGAAGTCTTTTAAATGTTTGTTGTACAGCTTGTAATAAATTATTGGTTAGCATCGAATAAAAGTGGACTAAATGAACAATTACCTCAGTATCAGTTTGTGATTCAAAAATGTAACCACTGCCCTCAAGTTCTGTTTTAAGTTGCATATAGTTTTCAATAATTCCATTATGCACAAGAGCAATTTTATTATTAGAAAAATGCGGGTGTGCATTTTCAGTTGTAGCTAAGCCATGTGTAGCCCAACGTGTATGGCCAATACCAATATAACCTTTTAAATTATCAATATTACATAAATCAGCCAACGTTGATACTCTACCGGTAACTCTTTTGCGTTCCAATTTAGCTTCAGAATTTATTATAGCAACGCCTACTGAATCATAGCCACGATACTCTAGATGAGATAAACCAGTTAAAATAATTGGGACTACATTTCTTTCACTAATTCCACCAACTATACCACACATATTTTCATACCCCCTATTTATCTACTATGTTATACAATAAATCAATTATATCTGAAGAAGCATTTAGGCATTGAATGTAATTATAATTTACTCCACCATTTACTATAAAAATTTGTTTATTAATAATAGCAATTTCTTCCAACGTCTCCAAGCAATCACAGATAAATCCAGGACAAATAATATCTACATTTGCAACCTTATTTTGTGCTAAATGCTTTAAACTTTCAACAGTACTTGGAGTTAACCATTTTTGTGAGCCAAACTTCGATTGAAAGCATACCAAATAATCATCTGCTGTAAGCCCCAAATGTTGTGCAATTATTGTAGCACTTTGGCAGCAATGGTTAAAATATGGGTCACCCTTATTTACTAATACTTGAGGAATTCCATGAAAACTAAACAGTAATTTTTTAGTAGCATTATATTTAAGGTCTGAGTTGGCTCTAATCAAATTTGCCACAGCCTTAATGTATAATGGATGTGTAGCAAAATTACTAATAAAGTTGATATTCCCCATTGAATATAGACTTTTGAAATGATTGTAAACTTGATCAAACACAGTTTGTGTTGTAGTTGTTGAAAATTGTGGAAATAATGGAATTATAGTTAATTTTTTAATTTCATTATTAGCACAAAACTCAGAAATAACATTACTAAGTGTAGGTTGAGAATACGAATATGCAGTAACCACATGTGTGTCATCTGCTGAAAATCTTGTTTGTAACGCTGTAGCAATAGCATTGGAGTAATAAATTAAAGGTGATTCTGATTTAAGCCAAATTGATTTATACTGTTTAAATAATTTTTTTACTCTAAAAGTTAAAATAAACAGAAACAAAATTGGCAACCAAAGTATCTTAGGAAGATTAACCACCCGTCTATCAGTTAAAAAGTTATATAAAAATATTCTTATACTTTTATAAGATAAATTATTGGGTGAACCAAGGTTGACCAATACAACTAAATTTTTACTTGCCATTATTACCATCTTGGTGCGAACTAAATTTATGTTCTTTACCTACAAATAAGCGTAAAATATTTGTTCGATGCTTAGCTAGTACAATTATAGAAATAATTAATATGGCACCAAAGCGTAGAGAATCACCAAAATAGAAAAAAGCATAAACAGGAGTAACAATTAATGCAACAATAGCAGCTAACGATGATACTTTAAATAATTTATAAATTATAAACCAAACGACAACAAAATATAATCCAACAATATAGTATATTCCTAAAAACACGCCAATTGCTGTGGCAACACCTATGCCACCTTTAAATTTAAAAAATACCGGGAATATATGTCCAATAATAACTAAAGTGGAGCTAATTGCTAATATTTGCTCAAAGTTTAAATCATGACGGAAAAATAATTTTGCTAATATAACAACAATAAAGCCTTTAGCAAAATCACCAAAAAACGTTAGAAATCCAGCAAATTTATTGCCGCTACGCATTACATTGGTTGCACCTGCATTTTGTGATCCATATGATCTAGGATCCTCAATATTCATTAATTTTGAAACTATAATGGCAAAAGATAATGATCCAACTAGATAAGAAAAACAATAAAATAATATATCAATAAATTTATAATCCATGGTTATCCCTCTAATATTTATAATGAAATTGGACCCGCTGTTGATTAATGTCCATCTTTAAATTTTCTTCCGGGGTTAAAGGCAAAAATATCAAATTTTGATTCTTTAAAGCATCTTTAACATTTTGATCTTGCAATGTTGCTGGCACATTATTTAATTGTTGTCCATTGTTATTATTTGCTGAACTATCAATTACTGGTGATTTATCACCACTACTATTGTTGAAAGTTACAGCATTACTTTGATTCGATTTATTACAAAAAACGTTGGTAATATTTTTTAAATTACGAATACAATACCAAATATTTTCACCACTAGAATTGCGTTTAACATTTACTATGGGCTTAACTTCACCATTAAAACTTTCATTACGACCATAAATAAATGATGGCACAAAATCTGACAAACTTAAGGCAAATATAATTTTAAGTAAAAAAACTAAACAGATACAATACAATACAAATCTCATAGTTAAACTGAAAATGATGACCCACAACCACAAGTTGTTTTAGCATTAGGGTTTTTTATAGTAAACTGTGCACCTTCAAGCGAGTCAACATAATCAATTTCAGCCAAATGCAAATATTGAAATGATGTGCTATCAACTACAAACTGCACGCCACCTTTGTCAAAAATAAAATCATCCTCATTGGTAATTTCATCAAAAGTGAAACCATATTGAAATCCAGAACAACCGCCACCAGTGATAAAAACTCTCAGTTTTAGGTCATTATTGCCTTCTTCAGCAATTAATTCTTGTACTTTTTTTACAGCATTGTCTGTAAATATTATAGAACCATCCATTATAAAACTCCATCCGTGTGATAATAATTTAAAAACATATGTATATCATTATTATACTATATTTGGAAATTTTAATCTATAGACTTTTAGATTAAAAATATGATAATTCACGCTTACAGCATATACAAATTTTTATGAGATAAATTTGCTGTTTTAGAGTTAGTATCGCAAATAAAAAAAAGCATAGTTGTTGTAACTATGCTTTTTAAAAAATATGTAAAAAATTATTTACTAATATTTGAAGCAGCAGCCACCTCAGCAGCAAAATCAACTTCTTTCTTTTCAATCCCCTCACCAACTACAAACATAGCAAATGAATTAACTTTAGCATTTTTGCTTGATAATAATTTCTCAACACTTAATTCAGGATTTTTAACAAAAGGTTGACCTAATAAAGTAACTTCAGCTAAGTATTTATTTATTCTGCCATCAACCATCTTAGCAACAATTTCAGCTGGTTTTCCAGATGATGCTGCTTGCTGAGTATAAATATTACGTTCAGATTCAATTTTATCGGCAGGAACATTGTCCTTAGATACACAAATTGGCTTACTTGCCGCAATATGCATTGCAATGTCTTTACCTAAGTTTAAATCACCACCGGTATAATCAATAACCACACCAATTTTTTTACCATGTAAATAATTAGCAATCGTACCATTAGTTGAAAATAATTCAAATCTACGAATAGAAATATTTTCACCTAATTTAGCAATTAAATCTTTTCTTGAGTCTTCAACAGTTTTACCTGAGCTTAAAGTAACATTTGATAATTGTTCTAACGAAGTAATTTTGTTATCAACAATCGCACGTGCTACGCTATTGGCAAAATCAACAAAATTTGTATCTTTAGCCACAAAGTCAGTTTCGCAGTTTACTTCAACTAATGCACCTTGCTTGCAATCATTAGTTACATAAACAGCAACCATTCCTTCAGCAGCAGTTCTACCTGCAACTTTACCTGCTTTAGAACCACTTTTAATACGAATTAATTCTTCTGCTTTTTTAATATCACCGTTAGCTTCAACTAGTGCTTTTTTGCACTCCATCATACCTAAACCAGTAATTTCTCTTAACTGGGCAACCATTCCGGCTGTTACGTTCGACATTATATATTATCTCCTAATAATTAATTTGCTTGTTCACTAGCTTCTTCAGTATTTACTTCAGCGCTAGAGTTAGTTTCAGTTGTTTGTTCCTTAGTTTTTTTCACACGTCTAACTGTTTTATTTTTAGCTGAGTCATCAGCATCAGCAACCATTTCTAACTTACTATCTTGAACCATTTCAGTAATTACAGATTTTTTTGCATTTAAAATAACATCTGATACCATTGAAGCATATAGTTCAATTGCTTTAGCTGAATCATCATTACCAGGAATTACATAATCAACAACTGATGGGTCATTATTGGTATCAACCACACCAATTACTGGAATACCTAATTTTTTAGCTTCCTTAATTGCTATATCATGACAACCTGTATCAATAATAAATAAAGCTGCAGGTGTATTTTTCATTTCAGAAATACCACCAATACTAGCTTGTAATTTCTTAATATCTCTTGATAAATCTAGTAATTCTTTTTTAGATAATCCAGTATCTTCTGATTTTTGTAATAATTCTTGTTTAGTTTCAAGTTTTTTTATTGATTTTTTAACAGTTTCAAAATTAGTTAACATGCCGCCTAACCAACGATGATCAACATATGGCATACCTGCTCTCTTAGCTTCTGTTGCAATAATTTCGCTAGCTTGAGATCTTGTTCCAACATATAAAATATTCCCTTTGTTTTTAACTATTTGGGCAATAAATTTTAATGCATTTTCAAAATGTGTTGCTGTTAAATCTAGGTTAATAATATGAATTTTATTTCTTGAGCCATATATAAAAGGCTTCATTTTAGGGTTCCAGAACTTAGTTTGATGTCCGAAATGAACACCAGCTTCCAACATTGCTTTAATCGATACTGACATAAAAATTTCCTAAAAAAGGGTTAAACCGCCACTAGTGGACTTAGATAAATAGTTAAATAAACCAATTACACCCTTTAAGCCACTAATGTGTGAATTTTAAACATAAAGTGATTTATGCTTAATTAAAGCATGTATTTTAGCATAAAATTAGAGGAAAAATCAAATTTATTTTTTGTCGCACTTTATTATACAATTTGCGAT
>JAPJMP010000137.1 GCA_026461645.1 Burkholderiales bacterium | reverse complement strand
TAATATATTACAGTTTAATGGCGAACAAAATATAAGAACCGCTTTATATCGTAATTGCTGTTCCTTTAAACGAGCATTTAAGTATTTTAAATTATAGAAACGGATTGCCGTGATATCATAATAACCACCATCAAATCAATGCTATTTAAACCTAAAGCTTTATAGTATAATTATTATTTAAACAAATGTGAGTTAGTTGAGTTTAGATGCAAAAAAAAAATATTTCAAGTTTTGTTGTGGCTCTTGGCACTGCCTTGGAGTGGTATGATTTTACTTTATATATTTTATTTGCAGCTGAATTACATAATCATTTTTTTCCAGTGCAAAAATCACTGATTATCTCGAATATTGAAACCTTGGCTTTTGGTTATTTAATAATTCTATTTCGTCCAATTGGAGCTTATTTTTTTAGTCAGTTTGTGTATAAATATAGTTATAAATTTGTCTTCAAATACTCAATCTTAATGATTTGTTTAATTAGTTTTATTATTGCCACTTTGCCTTCATTTAATCAAATTGGTGTGATTAGTGTCTTTATTTTAATTACCTGTCGTTTACTGCAATCAATTGTTGCCAGTGGTCAATACATTATAGCCTTAAATTATAATATTGAAGATAACTCACATTTTAATGGTTTTAAAACTTCATTAACCATGGCAAATAGTGGAGTGGGAATTTTAATTGCAACAATTGTAGCTAACTACTCTAACCATATTAATTCTACAAATCATTACAAGTTTCCTTTTTTAATTGGTTCTGTTATTGGCTTAATCTTTTTTTATTTAAACCAAAAATTTGTGATTCATTTAAATAAAGAAAATCTTCAAGCAACGTCACGAAACATTTTTTTTAAACAAGCTGTAGCAAACTATAAAAAAATTCTCTATATTATAGGATTAAATATTGTTTCTGGATTTATGTATTACTATGCCATGTTTGCAGTTTTTGAAAAATATACAGGAATTAGTCAGTACACTAGTGATTTATTAAAAACTTTGACAGTTTTAACTACGGTTATTTTTTACCCATTTAGTGCTTACTTTATTGATAAATATAAAGGATTATTTAAGTGTGCATATATCGGTATTGGCTTTTTTATTCTTATTTATAGTGTAATTACTTTTGTTTCATTAAATATATATCTTTTATCTTTGTGTGTGTGTTTGTTAATTCTAGCCCATTCCTTAACTAATCCGTACATTCTAGTTACTTCCTTCACGTTACTTAATAATACCCCTAACGCTTTGGCTTTGTCCAGCATTGCTTATGCTAGTGGCGTAAGCCTATCAGTTTTATTAATAATTTTAAGTTCAGTAATTCCAAATATTTTATTTTTTACACTACAAATCATAATTTTTATATTGGTGCTTTGGCTACGTAGATTTATTATTTCAGCTAAAACTTTAAAAAAGAATTAAATGTTTATTTTACGCAAAGGGAATTTATTATGCGGTATAGTAAAATTCAAGTACCACAAATTATAAGTCAGGAAGTTTGTGGAATAAATAATATGAGCTTCTTTTTACCGTTTGATTATAGTATTGAATTTAATCACTTACAACAAAGTGCAATTGATGTTTTTAGTATCTTTCCGCAATTATTTTATAAATATACACTTAATGAAATTATAATTGATAGCAGTATTAACAAAGCCACCATGATTAAAAATAATACGCAGCAAACGTATGATCAAGATTGTTTACAATTAATTGCAAACTCGCATAATCAAAAATTAAAGATAGAGTCTGGCAATAATTTTCGTCTAACACTCAATCAAGACACGCACAATAAAAAATCAACAATTATTTTTAGTATAAGTCATGTGCCATTTGATGGCATAAGTACTATGGTTTTATATAAATTACTCTACACACGCTTAATTTGCAGTCATAAATATTATTTATATTTTGCATATATTTATTTAACCAACCTACATTCGCGATTATTGAAAAGATTTTTGCAATCAAAAACAACATTTTTCAAAGGAGTTGAACCTGAATCTGGCGCCAGTAAAATTCCGATGCAGGTAAAAGGAAATATTATTTATTTTAATCAAACTCAAGCAAATATTGATGGACGAAAATTTGCTCTAATCTTACTTCAATCATTGCAACGAGCTTATCCAACTGAGGAAGAGTTTAACTTAAATATTGTAGTAAATTTAAGAAATAAATTTAGATTGTTAAGTAAATTTATGATAGGTGAATTCGCTACAACCTATGGTGTAAAACTAACTAAAGATGCAATATATTCCCCACTACTAAATCAAAGGTTAAAACGCTTTAAGTTTGTTAAAGAACATAAGTTAATTGAAAAATTAGAGGAAAATGAATTAGCTAATTCAGTTAATATATATGATTATTATAATCAAAACTACACCGTTAATAATGTTTCTTTATTAATTTCATGGATGCAAAATACTGGTAAAATTGATAATGGCAAAGGTGGGCCTCAAAGTTTTGCCATCACAAGTATTGCCTCAGGCCCCAAATCTGAATATGTTGTAGTTGGCGGCTATATTAATAACTCTACTTTAGCTATATTAATTCAATATAATCCTTGGGTGACAACCCAAGCAGAAGTTGCAAATTATGAAACTAATATTATTAAATTACTAGAACAAAACGGCTTCTTTGTTATCAATAAATATATAGTTTAATGACAATAATTTATCTAAACTTACTCTGTAATAATTACTATTATTAAACTTAATAGTAAAATTGCACTAATTAGCATTGAGTCACTTTTAAATGAATTTTTTGTTTGCCACACATAAAACCATTCAGTAGCGCCAGCAGTAAAAAATAATAAATATTTCATCAAGCCGAGCAATAATCCCATAAACAAGAATTTTTTATTTAATTCATTTTGGCACAACGATTTAAGTATTGCATACGAACTAATAATAAATATAATAGCT
>JAPJMP010000136.1 GCA_026461645.1 Burkholderiales bacterium | reverse complement strand
GTTTAACTAACATATGCTTTAGCATTCATAAAAATTTTAAACCATGGTGCCATTTCATTCCAATTGTTTTCATGCCATGACATTTGAAAAGTTTTAAAAGTTCGTTCTGGGTGTGGCATGATTAAGGTTACTCTGCCATCACTATTATTTACTCCAGCAATTCCATGTGGTGAACCATTTGGGTTTAAAGGATATTGGGTTGTAGGCTGACCTTTATAATCTATATAGCGCAGTGGAATATTAACTTGTGATATATCTGCTGCTACAGCAAAATTAGCATATCCTTCACCATGAGATACAATAATTGGCATTTGTGATCCCTGCATTCCTTTAAATAAAATTGATGAAGACTGCTGTACTTCAACCATAACTAAGCGCGATTCAAATTGTTCGGATAAATTACGCGTAAAAATCGGGAAATTATTTGCCCCAGGAATAATTGACGACAAATGCGCTAACATTTGACAACCATTACATACACCTATGGTAAAAGTATCACTTCGATTAAAAAAGGTAGAAAACATGTGTTTTAATTTGTTGTTATACAAAATGCTATTAGCGAAACCACGTCCTGCACCCAGTACATCACCATAGCTAAAACCACCACATACTGCCAAACCTTGAAAAGAAGATAAATCTACATCACTTAACAATAAGTCATTTAAATGAACATCCACAGCATCGAATCCAGCTAGAGTAAATGCAGCGGCCATTTCCACATGCCCATTAACTCCTTGCTCACGTAAGATTGCAATTTTAGGCCGAGTTAAAAGCAAATTTGCTTTAGATAAATTTTTAAGTTCAAAGGTAATTTTACTAAATAAACCAGTATTATTTGCCTCAATTAACTGATATTCACTATCAGCACATAATGGATTATCACGTAATTTTTGTAATGAGTAACTTACTTTGGTCCATGCCTGTTGTAATTTAACTCTTGGTTCATCCAAAATTAATTGTTGATTATTATAAAGCGTAAAACTATCATTACTTAAATTAATTTGACCGATTAAACTTAAAACTAAATTATACTTAGTTGCTGCTTGGTGCATTAAATTAAAATCACTTTGATTAATTTGTAAAATAATACCAATTTCTTCATTAAATAGGAAATTAATTAAATTATCATGCTGTAAGTCTAAATTAATCCCAACTCTACTAGCAAAGATCATTTCACAGATACTTGCAGCTAAACCACCATCTGATCTATCATGCATGGCTAAAATTTGTCCGTGAAATTGCTGAATAAAGTTAAACATATGCTGTAAACTAGTAGCGCTGTCAATATCAGCAGTGGGACCACCAATTGCAGCATAACATTCTTGTAAAATGCTGGCACCTATTCTGGTTTGCTTATTTAAGGATAATAGTACAATTTGGCTAGCATTAACCGGCTGTAAAACCGGGGATAAATGTTCAGTAATATTTGATGTTGGGGCAAAGGCAGTAATAATTAATGATACTGGCGACACTACAGTAATATCATTTTTATTCTCATCTTGCCATGACATTTTCATAGATAAGGAATCCTTACCCACTGGAATAGCAATTTTTAATTCCTGACATAATTTGCTTGCCGATGCAACAGCATAATATAAATTTGCATCTTCATTAGCACTTCCACAACTTGCCATCCAATTGGCCGATAACTTAATGTCAGTTATTGCTTCAATTTTAGCGCTACATATATTAGTTATACTCTCAGCTATAGCCATGCGTGATGCCGCCTGAGGATTTAATGTTGCCATAGCTGTTTTTTCACCAACGGCCATTGCTTCTCCGGTAAGATTCTCATAACCACTAGCGGTGATTGAACAATTAGCTAATGGCACTTGCCATTTTCCCACCATTTGATCTCTAGCCGTTAAGCCGCCAACACTTCTATCCCCAATGGTAATTAGAAATGATTTATTGGCAACAGTTGGATGGCAAATTACTTTATATAATGTTTCTTTGATATCCAAATTATCAAAATTAATTAAGGATGTTTCTGCCGCTGCTATATAAGTTACATTCTTAATAGTACGCGGAGGTTTACCTAGCAATACATCAATATTTATATCAATTGGCGTATTTTGATATTGACTATCATCTAAAACTAACTGCTTATCATATGTTGCACAACCTAAAACCGCTACAGGACAGTTTTCTCTGTGGCAAATTTGCATAAATAACTCAAGATTTTGAGACTCTATTGCTAGTACATAGCGTTCTTGCGATTCATTGCACCAAATCTCTAGAGGTGACATGTTTTTATCTAATATTGGAATTTTGCGTAATTCAAATTTGCCACCCTTATTAGAGGCATGCACCAATTCCGGAACCGCATTACTTAAGCCACCGGCGCCAACATCATGAATTGATAATATTGGGTTATTATCTAACAATGCACAGCAAGTATTTATAACTTCTTGACAACGTCTTTCGATTTCAGGATTTGACCTTTGTACCGAATTATAATCTAAATGTTGTTGATTAGTACCTCCTGCCATTGATGAAGCTGATCCCCCCCCCAGGCCAATTAATAATCCAGGCCCACCGATTTGTAAAATTAGAGCTTGATCAGTAACATCACGTTTTTTTACATGGGCAGCATTAATTTGTCCCAAACCACCTGCTATCATAATTGGTTTATGATAACCATAGTGAACATTTGCTATGGTTTGCTCAAAAGCTCTAAAGTAGCCAACTAAATTTGGTCGGCCAAACTCATTGTTAAAACTTGCAGCGCCTATAGGTGCGGCCAACATAATGTCAAGAGCTGATTTAATATGTGAAGGTTTATCTTGAAGTCGATAATCAGCGGCAAATTTTAAATTAGATACAGTAAAACCACACATGCCGGCCTTTGGTTTAGCACCAATTCCAGTTGCACCTTCATCACGTATTTCTCCGCCACTACCTGTTGCTGCTCCAGCAAATGGCTCAATTGCAGTAGGGTGATTATGGGTTTCTACTTTCATAATAATATGCTGTTGTGTGTTACTGAAATGATAGTTTTTGGTTGAATAATCAACTATAAATGCATTTACATTAAAACCATTAATAATAGATGAATTATCATTATAAGCCACAATGATTTTGTCTGGAGCGGTTATGGCTGTTTGCTTAATCATTTGAAACAAGGTTTTGGTTTGTGGTTGATTATTAATTACAAATTCAGCATTAAAAATTTTATGCCGACAATGTTCGCTATTAGCTTGAGAGAACATCATTAATTCGATATCGGTAATATTCTTACGTTGTGAAATATAATTAGCATATAAATATTCAATCTCATCAGGGGATAGAGCCAAGCCCATTTGCTTATTTGCTTCAATTAAAGCTTCAACTCCATTATTTAAAATGTCAATGTAAGTAAATGATTTACTCTCAGGTTGCTTAAATAACCTTTCAAAATCAGTAGCGTTTAAAATTAGAGATTCGATCATTTGATCAAAAAGTTGGTTATATGTTTTTGGTTGATTGCTACACTTATATAATACCGATCTTTCCAAGTGTTGAACCGCGTTTAGACCACAACGTTTAATAATATCTATTGCTTTAGATGACCAAGGAGAAACAGTGCCTATGCGTGGTGCGATAATAAAATTTTGTGCATCTAGCACTAGAGTATTAATTAACTCGGCATTTAATAACTCACTAAGTTTAGTTAAAGCTAGTTTATCTAATTCACCACTCACCCAGTATAGTTCTTGAGCTGAAATTGAATTAACATCAAGTTGTTGTTGAAGATTATGAAGTCTAAATTTAGATAAATATGAG
>JAPJMP010000135.1 GCA_026461645.1 Burkholderiales bacterium | reverse complement strand
ATTTTAACCAATATTTTTATAAATATGTTATTTAATTACCCACTCATTTTTTAAAAGAGCCTATCATTTTTTGTATAACCCAGAGCTATCAAGAAGATCAAGATAATTGCTTGCCAACTTACCTAATCCACTTTGATTACTGCGCCTCAATGTTTCTAGCGCAAATCTAACAGAGACATCACCAGCTACTTTTGTATAATTAGGAGTTACATTACATGCCTCTTTAAGTAAATCACTGCCAGAAGAATCATATACAACAAAGCTAGGTACACGAGTAATATTAAACGCTGTATAAAGTTTTGGATTTATCATAGCTCCCACTTGATAATTCTTTTTTAACGATATAAATTCTTTTTGAGTTTGCTTCATTGACCCATTTATCATACCTCTAAACACGAATACAGCACCGATGGGCTCTGCTTGCTTTATAATCTTAACTATGTCATCCTTTGGCATACTATAGCTAATAAAAATGAGTAATTTATTATTCCCAACCCCAGTCTTACTGTTTTTTGATAGTTCATTATAGTAAGTTAAAGTCTGATTAAAATCCAATGGTGGATGTTCTTTAAATTGTTTTGACATATTATTAATATCAGATTTTAATTTATCAGAAAAAATATAATATTTTTCTCCTGATTCAACCTCTAACGCAATTGGGTCTATTTTATTTTTTGACTGTTCAATTGCTAATTTATCTACATCACGTTGATTTTGTAGTTGTTTGTCTGTAAGAACTGTACTTTCTGCTGACATTTGTGGCATTAGTTGTCTAGCTGCCTCAACTTGTAACCTTGCTTGTGATTCAGCTATTGCAGCCTGTTGTCTTGAATATGTAAAAACTTGATCTGCATAAACCACATTAACTAGAGTAAAGAAAATAATTAGTAATCTCATTCTAACCACCCGTATACCAAGAAACACCTATGCCAATCATATTTGTGCCATTGGTATAATTTTGATTTGTCGAACTACCTGAAAAACTGAAATTATTTTGCGTGTACCGATAAAATACATTCATGTTAAATCCACAATTAAATACATGTTTGTAGCCAATTTCAGCAATCTGCGCAACCGGTTGATTACCCACCGTGATGTGGCTCGTATTAAATTGATTGTTATAACTTGAGGTAAGTTCCCCTTGATCTATTAACCACTGGTAACTATAGTCAAAATATAGGCTATTACGTGTAACAAGCGCTACCTCAGTACGAATACCTAGACCAGCTCCATAATTATAATTACCATCCCATGTCTCCCAGCCAGCGCCCATACTACCAGTGGCATAAGGAGTGATAAGCCAATAGTCATTAATTGCTTGCATCGCATAACCTAATTTCAACGTATAATTAAACATTGAATCTGTATAATTTGAATTACCAAAGTAATTCTGATAATTAATTCTATTGCTCCACCATAAGCCATTCACCATTAATACATCAAAATTTACTTCTGCTCCTCCACCAATCGTAGCGGTGTTAGTTGCACCATTTGCATTATTAGAAAAGTTAGACTGATTGTAGTTCCCTAATAATGAGATACCAACATTATTATCTAAATGGTAGAATGTACCCCACGAATAATCACATAGCTCTAATGCCGAAGGTAAACAGTCATTCGCATATACAGAAGTTATAAGCAATGACAATAATAAAATCTTTTTCAAAACCCACCCCTAAAAATAGCAACAATCTCGTTCATGATACCAAAGATAATTAAAATTTTCGCCTTTTACTGGATAACTTGCGCCGCTATTCCAAGTGCTATCAGTTTCACCAAAAGCATTACAACATGTTCCAGGTGATAAACCTTGTGGTTTAGGAAACGTCATACTATATTTCCATTCAGATTTATCCATAAACATGTCTGGTATAATATTGCGACACATTCCTGTTATACTAGTAGTACTCATCTCAAGCCCCATACGATGGATAAGCATATTTGCTTTCTCAGCCGATAAAATTGTCGTTTGCACTTCATGCATAGCGTCAATATTATTACCATCTAAAGGAAATAATGACCCCTGACATCCGCCACACCAATACAAGTATTTACTTGGATTACTTGCTGATGATGTATTAGCAGGATCATTATCGCTTCTCGAATAAGTTATATTATCGGCAAAACTGATAGGAGATGGTCTATACGGCAGGCTTGCACTAATACAATCTGTTGCACAAGCTAATTGCGCAGGCATACTAGTAAATAGAACCACTTCGGGTGAAAATATAAAAGAAATATCGTCATCATTCCAAGCTGGATCAACTTCTGAAAGGAATAATAAATCAATTGACACAGTTTGCCCTAAAGTACAACCTACATCTAAGATTTCAAGCATCTCTAGTATTGGGTCTAAGTACCAATGCACTTGATAAAAACTACTTCTAGTCTGCATTCCATGAACTTCATCACCATAGCCAGCACTTGGTAATAAATCACTTAATCCAGCTCCCAAATCAAGACCACCCAATCCAGTGAGACAGAATGGATTTTTAGTTACATCAACTGATCTATATGGTTCATACCAAGACATTAAAACCCCCAGCAATACTAAGCCACGCCCAGAGCAATGGCACATACCTAATGGCAATACTTGTAGGCTATGCAAATAACTATCTTGAATTGATTTTTGTTCAGTAACAACTTTTCCCTTTTGCCCAGCATATCCCCACTTCACTGGTAATGGGGAGATATAGATAGGAAACATACAACTCCAACATACATCCGTAATAGGATTAACAAATGTGCCGGAACATGTCGCAAAAGATAATTTGGAAATTATTAAAAATAAGCAAACTCTAATTAATTTTTTCATGTAGCACCATTGAGAACTAATTCATTAATACGAATTTTCTTACCCTCTTGATTTACAGTAGCAGGCACATGCTTAATACCTAATTTTTCTGTATATTTACCATTTTGGTCATAATAAAACCATATTCTATATTTCTTATCAAGATTAATATATGAACCAGAGGTTAGAATAATTTTGGTTTTCTTCGTATTGCTTTTAAATCTTGCAACAGCCCACTCAACCTGTACCTGATCTGCGCCATCAATAAAAATTAGTTCTTCTGGGAATGGCTTAAATGTAAGTGGGTTATAATAACCAGCCTTAGCTATTACATGCCCCTGCCCATCTTTAATATCTTCATCAACTCGAAACATTGGATCATAGTAAATTATCTGCTCCTTTTTAGTATGTGTAATCCCTATAACAGGTTGTGGATTATAAACTTTACTTTTAGCACTATCGATTGATTGCTGTTTTATCTTATCCCATTGCCCATTTGCAACCATTGTTTTTGCTTTATTTTTGATTACTTCTATCATGTCTGGTTCAGCGATTGGATACGTTTTACCAACCGTACCCAAATCATCAGCCATAGCAATTACTATAGGAAATAGGCAGCAAATTAGTGATATTATTTTCATAAAAATTAATTATTCAATAAAAATCTGTGGAAATATTAAAGTTATTTTAGTGCCACTACCAACAACTGATTTAATATCAAGCATTCCATTATTATTTTGTAATGTTTCATGTATTTGTCCATAACCAATACCATGCCCCTCACCCTGAGTCGTAATCATTTCATTGCGCAAAATTTTCTGCAATACCTCTTCTGACATTCCAACCCCATTATCATAAATACTAATTTCTACCAAATTATCATGTAAACCAAGTGATACTTTAACTACACTATTGGCATTTTTTACACATGCCCCAAAAGCATTATTAATAAGATTTGACATCATACGTTTAAATGTAGAAGGATTGATCTGTATATAGGCAGAATTGGCTGTTGGATAAATCTCATATTTTAAGTTGACTAGCGAATTTTTATATTCATATTCTTTTTCATTTAAAATTTCTGAAAATATAGACGCAATTAAAACCGGTTTATGAGCTCTTGAGGCAACATTTAACTGATTGGTTTTAGCATTAATCCTCCACGAAATATCATTAATAATTTCTTCAATCCGCATTAAACTTTGCCGAAAAGCAATCCTATCACGAGCGATCGGCATTTTTTCTCTATTTCATCTGAACGAGCAAATAATTTTAAAATTGCCAATGGTGATGCAATGTCATGCAATGCCCTTTTAACGATTACTTTTAAATCCAACTCTCGCACCATATAATACCTCCAATAGTCCATATAAAGCTGGTCAAGAGATACTTACTAAATTTCTAATCTTGACCATACCATACAGAGTGAATTGTACCACATAATCTGTAATCTGTAAAGTTTTTTAATCTTATTTAAAATTTGTTATGGATTGTTTTCTGAAAGAAGAATATTTTGCTGTTTTTGATGACTATACTCTTTGAATATTTTGTAGATATATTGAGATTTGTGATAACTATTAGAAGAATTATATCTGCCTATAGCTTCTGCGGTCAAACCATAACGCTTAATATTCTGAGAAAGTATCCAAGCTCCAACTTGAATATTATTACACCCGTCAATCAAATCTTTATGTTGTATGCCGATTTTGGCTAGTTTGGATAACCATGTTGAATTAATTTGCATGATACCTATATCATAACTTCCATTATGATTAGTATTTAATGCATAGGGATTCATTTTAGATTCAACACGAGCTATTACGTACAATAGGTTAGGTGTGATATTATAGTGTAGCCCTGCCCTTATAAAACAAACATTATATTCTGATTCAGATAATTTATCAGCCCATGTGTAATGAATCAAATTTATACCAACAATCATCACCAATATTTTCTTTAAAACCATCTTAGTGACCACCATTGATTATTATATTTTGTGCTTTACTATTACCACGATTTTGCATAGAGTTTTGAGCTGGTTGCCCCTGAACAGCTTGACTATTCATAAATTTAGAGGTATCTATTTGACTAGCAAAATCTGTTAAATAATTACCCTTACTGAAATCAATGCGAGACATTGCTTCGATTGATAACCCACCACATTTTGTACCATTTCTGGCTACATTTCCACCGCCTTTATATCTATTTGATGAGCCATCATATAGATTAGTTAACCCTTGATCATACGCAGCCAAATTCATATCCATAGCCAGTTTTGAATTATAGCAACACCATTCTTCACTGACATCTCTAGGGTCAGCAGTTAAACATTCACCAAATAATGAATTAGTACATACACCACAAGCTTGCGCATTACCAAATGATATAGCCTTTAAATAAGCAGAAGATGTGCCTTTATCATCGCCACCATCACAATAGTTAGACAAATAAACACATAATCCTTCAACACGAAGTGGTTTATCATCACCCCAATGCCCGTTATCTCCATCCGGTCTACGTGATACCCCTAGTTCTTGAAATGAAAAAGATTTAACATTATTGGGGTCTGGACTTGCTTTTTTACGATTCCAAGCTAACTTAATTGACCCATCAGTTAAATAACTATCCCAAAACCCTATCTTATTTGCTGCTGAGTCAGCAATCGTAACATTAGACACCTGTGAATTCACTAACGAAACCTGTGAACTTTTAGCATTAGAGTTATATGGAGTACTCATATTTTGATTTGAAAGAGACATCCCATCAGTTTGATAGCCTGTTACACTCTTATTTACATATCTACTATCATTATTACTTAGTGAATAGGTAAATTGATCACCAGGTCTAACCCCTTGCCCTAAAGATTTATACTCTGGAGAATTTGAGCCAAAATCATAACCGGTCTGCCCAGTTGCAGTGCTGCCATATACTGCTTTATCACTTGCATTAACTCCGGCAGACAATGGGGTAAAGTATTGGTTATGAAGCATACAGTCAGCTCCATTATTCGGCATAGCTGAAAATTTCCATATTTTGCAAGTATAGTAGTCCCCCTGAAAAATAACACAACTTTTAGGGTCTTGCGGATTAGGGCAATTAATATTTAAATCATCACCAGCTTGTTTTCCCATCTCAATAATTGAAATTGCTGAAACTAAATCATTAGTATTTCTTTTCCCTGCATTATCACGTTCTGCTTGAGTACCATTGGGTAAAAAGCAATTACTAGCAGCAGTATTATTACTATTATTTACACAAATTGCATTAGTACAGAGTTGTGACTCGACTGGAATATAACTCGTAGCACATGAATACGTACTTTTATATAAAAGACAATTCCCAGTAAGTGGGTCAGTGTTTTGACAATCATTCTTAGTAAATTTACAATTTGGATTTTGACGATATGTACCGCATTGATCTGTTGAGTCACCACAATAATATTTTTGCTTTTGATCCCAACAACACTTACCACCAGTTAACCCATTCGCAGCACAAGCATCTGCTAATTGATAAGTTACGCCTCCAATTGTTTTGCTCGGTGATGTATCAATACATTGTGAATTGATTAGCTTACATTGACTATTAGCATAAATAAATGAAGGAATAAGTAAAATTAGCCACTTATTTTTTAGCATAAATAAAATACGTTGTAACATACCTAATATTTCCTACATTTTTATAATCATATTTAATAACAATCTTAACTGGTAGCAAAAATAATCCAAGACCTGCCATACTTCCATATTTATTTGCATTTACATCCGCCGATACATCAATCAGATCATAAGTACCGTTGGTTCTCATAAGATTTGTGGCAATCTTATAACAATTCATTAAATCACTTTTTGAAACAAAATATTTTGACTTAGCTTGTTTCGGCTTTATCTCTAACTTTACATCTTTATTTTCAGCGCAAATATTATTATTGATGTTATATCCCACATAACGAACATTGATAACATCATCAATTTGGTTATGAATAATTACATTAACATCATTATTCACCATCTCTTCATCTATTTTTAAATCTTTTGTACTGGCTAAATTTAAAGGCTCAGAAAATATAATTTCTTGGTGCTGAAGAAATAAATTTGCTGTTCCTGAAGCCATTACCTTCTTTTTGGACATGCTTGTGGACGCACTTGTTTTCGCTAATTTTTGTGCCTGAGTCTCAGGGATGCTTAATATAATAGGGTCTGCATATAAAAAAGTGCTACTTATTAAAAGT
>JAPJMP010000134.1 GCA_026461645.1 Burkholderiales bacterium | reverse complement strand
GTTGTAGTTTCAATTACATTACATGTTTTTTTAAGCATAAGTAATCAAGGAGAATATTCGTATAACATTTTTAAGAATGGATTTATTTTAATTGGAATGTTAACTCTGATCTCGGCAAATATATTTTCCGCGTTAAAAAATGAGGATGGAGCTAGAATAACTGGCAATAAAAGTAAATAAGCATTAAAAAATATAGGAGTAATAATGAAAAATATATTAATAATATGTGCAATGCAGGAAGAGTTAGACGCTGTTTTGGATAGTTTTAAAAAAAGTTATGAGACTATTAAAATAAAAAATTTCACCTACTATAAATTTATACACAACAAATTTATTGTTTATCTAGTTTTAAGTGGAATTGGTAAAGTAAATGCGGCTTTAGTAACGCAATTTATGGTGGATCGTATTCTGCCAGAATATGTTTTTAATATAGGTGTTGCAGGTTGTTTGGTTGACAATTTAAAATTTGGTGATATTGTGATTGCTAGTAGTTTAGTGCAACATGATGTTAATGTGGCTGCTTTTGATTTACCTTTAGGACAAATTCCACGTATGGATGTATTTGATTTTAAACCTAACGAATATTTGTTATCTATAGCGGCTAAAATTAAGCAACAAATTCCTAATATTAATATTGGTAGAATTGTATCCGGCGATCAATTTATTGATGATAGAGCGACGGCTGAATTTTTGCGTACTCAATTTAGTGCTTTAGCCTGTGAAATGGAGGGTGCTGCAATTGCGCACGTATGTTATTTTAATGATATCCCATGTTTAGTTATTCGTTCTTTATCTGATTTGTCAGGTTTAGAAAATAATGCCAATCATAGTTTTCTTGAGTTAAAACAAATGGCCTCTGATCACGCGGCTAAAGTTGCGCCTATTCTTTTAGCGCATTTATAGCATATTAAGTTTTAGGGAAATAATATGAAAAAATTAAAAGTTGGTTTTATTGGTTATCGTGGCATGGTAGGGTCAGTACTAATCAATAGAATGCTGGAGGAAGGTGACTTTGCGCATATTGATCCAGTATTTTTTTCCACCTCAAATCCGCATGGCAACACTTACCCAATTAATGGTACAGTATATAAATTACATGATGCGTATGATATTGAACAATTATTAATGTTAGATGTAATTATTTCAACTCATGGTGGTGAATATACAAATACCATGTATTGCAAATTAGAGCAAAATAATTACACTGGGTTTTGGTTGGATGCCAGTTCTAATTTAAGAATGAAAGATAATGCAGTAATAGTGTTAGATCCAATTAATCGTGCGGTAATTGATAAGGCTTTGGCAAGTGGAGTTAAATTATTTATAGGTGGCAATTGCACTGTTAGCTTAATGTTACTAGCATTAGGTGGATTATTTGCCAATGATTTGGTTGAATGGGTAAGTAGTATAACCTATCAGGCGGTATCTGGAGCTGGAGCAAATAATATGCGTGAATTATTGCAGCAGTGGCATATGGTGGCACAAAACTCTCAAGCAATATTAAATGATAATAAGCATAGTATTTTAGAGTTAGACGCTAAGATTAATCAACTAATTAATTCAGAGCATTTGCCGCGTAATTATTTTGATTATCCGATTGCTGGAAATGTTTTACCTTGGATTGATGTGGCAATGGCAAATGGACAAACTAAAGAAGAATGGAAGGGTGGAGCTGAAGCAAATAAAATTCTTGGTTTAGTACCCAATACCATTAATATTGATGGAATGTGTGTGCGAGTTGGAGCAATGCGATGTCATTCGCAAGCTCTAACAATAAAACTAAAAGATAAAAATCTAAGTGTAACTGCAATTGAAAAGATTATTCAAGAGCATAATCCATGGGTTACAGTAGTGGCAAATAATAAACAGGATACGTTAAGTAAACTAACTCCAGCCGCAATTAGTAATACTCTTAAAGTGGCAATAGGTAGATTACGCAAATTAAATTTTGGAGATGATTTTTTAGGTGCATTTACCGTGGGTGATCAATTATTATGGGGTGCTGCGGAACCGATTAGACGCATGTTAAATATTATAATTAAGCATCATGCTAATTAAGCAGCAAAATATTGCCTTAGTAATTGAATATGCTGGTACAAACTACAGTGGGTTTCAGCGGCAAATTGGAATGAATACTATTCAAGATCAACTTGAAGTTGCACTTGAAAAATTCACTAATTCTAAAGTCAGTATTGTTCCAGCTGGCAGAACGGATAAAGGAGTGCATGCATTATATCAGGTTATTAACTTTAACACCGCTGCCGTTCGTTCTGAGCATTCATGGTTTGAAGGGCTTAATTCGCTATTACCTAAAGACATTGCAGTTAAAGATGTTAAAAGAGTAAATGCTGATTTTAGTGCAAGATTTTCTGCACTGAGCCGAACGTATCATTATTATCTATATTTAACTGAACATAAAACAGCATTATTAAATTCAAAAGTTGGCGTTTATCACCATCAACTTATAATTAGTGACATGCAACAGGCGATTAGTAAGATCATTGGACAACATGATTTTAGTAGTTTTAGAGCGGCCAATTGTCAGGCTAGTACTCCTGTAAAAATTATGTATGAGGCCAAAATTAGTCTAAAAGAAAATTATTTACATGGAAAATTATTGCGTTTTGAATTTAAGGCCAACAGTTTCCTTTATCATATGATTAGAAATATTGTTGGTGCATTAATTTATGTCGGGCATGGTAAAATTAGTTTAGAACAATTTATGCAAATTTTTCAACAAAAAGAGCGAAAACTAGCGCCGCCTACTTTTATGGCTGATGGTTTATATCTAGTTAATGTTGACTACAATACTGAAATTTTTACTCCTGCTTATCTTGATTGGTTATTTTAGTTTTATGAAATTTAGCGTAATTAATATTGCCAATAAAATGCCATCATGGGTTAGTGAGGCATGTGAGCAATATTTAAAAAGAATTAACAGTGGTAAATATGCTTGTAATTTAATTGAAATTAAGGCACTTAAAAATGGTAGTATGGATACAACTTTGTTAATGGAGGAAGAGGCTAAAAAATTTAGTGCTCAGATTCCTAAAGATAGTTATGTTATTGCCTTAGATGAACATGGAGACGAGTATAGCACAATAAAACTCGCCCATAAAATTTTAAATCTAAGTCTGCAAAACTCACATTTCACTTTAGTTATTGGTGGGGCTAACGGTCTTGATGCTAAATTTAAAGCCAAATGCAATATGCGCTTAAAGTTATCAAGTTTAACTTATCCACATTCTTTGGTCAGAGTAATAGTTTTAGAACAAATATATCGTATGATTAGTATTATTGAAAAGCATCCATACCATCGTGAGTAAATATAAATTAAAGATAATTGAAGCGCAATTAATGCAACAGGGACAGCAGCTATGTGCTGTGACTGGTGATATTGAGATTACAAAAGAACAACAAATAGATGATGAAATATTTTTACGCTTAGATAAAAATGGGCTACATGTATGTAAAGCAAATAAACAAGAATTAAATGTAAGAAATCTTTATACAAATTTTAGAACTCGCTATCAGAAATTTAAATCTGACTTAATCATTAAAGCTATTCAAGATAAAAGTGTAAATAGAACAGTTATAGATGCAACAGCAGGACTAGCTAAAGATGCTTTAATTTTGGCACGTTATGGGTTTAAAGTTATTATGCTTGAATCGAATGCACTATTAGTTACAATAGTTTATTATGCTATGTTAACCAAAATAATTCCCAATACAAATTTAACTTTAATTTATACAAATAGCTTAGATTATTTGAATAGTCATGTAAAATTAGCTGATGTTATCTACATAGATCCAATGTTTAATGATTTAAAACCAGCCTTAGCAAAAAAGGAGATGCAATTAATTCAAGCATTGGTTCAAACAAATACTATACAAGACACTTTACAATTATTTAACCTAGCATATGCTAGTGCTAAACATAAATTAGTGGTTAAACGTGATAATAAATTACCATCACTTAAGCCAGAATTGCCGCCGACATATGCAATCAGTGGTAGCACAGTTAGGTTTGATGTGTATACTATTAAATAATGGCAACTAAGTTACTCACCTTACGCAAGGTTAATTTTTAAACATAAGTTGTATTCGTCATTAACTTAAATTTCTGTAGTTCATTAAATGCAACTTTCACTGCATATAATGAGCCCAGTTGTCAATACCAAATTTAATCATTTCATAGAAATAATTTCATAATTACGCAGCATCCTTTGACTTTACTGCATTTATATCTAGT
>JAPJMP010000016.1 GCA_026461645.1 Burkholderiales bacterium | reverse complement strand
TTACTCACCAAAATGGTGAATACCTAAGTTGAGTTTAACTATTATGAAATAATCGTTTATCTGTCATTTTAAACATGTAACTGCTTTTTTTAGGATAATTATTATTTTACTTTGCTAATCCATACTCTATATATCGCAGCTGAGGTAAGGAGAATGCTAATGGAGTAATTAGAGGTTTGTTGTCTAATTGTACAGATTTTAGTAAAACTACAAATAGATAAATTTAAAATGACAATTATTTTAAAAATGGTGGCCTGGGGCAGAATCGAACTGCCGACACAAGGATTTTCAGTCCTCTGCTCTACCGACTGAGCTACCTGGCCAATAGGTATATAAAGTAATATTTGGTGCCGGCGAAAGGAATTGAACCCTCGACCTTCTGATTACAAGTCAGCTGCTCTACCTGCTGAGCTACGCCGGCATTTACATAAATTCTTGGTGGCGAATCAGGGACTCGAACCCCGGACCTGCGGATTATGATTCCGTCGCTCTAACCAGCTGAGCTAATTCGCCAACATTTTACTTTTTTAAAGTATAGCCAGATATTGTAATAGTAAAACTCATTATTTGTCAAGAATTTTTACTATTATTTTTTCTAACTAAACTCGATTCGGATATAAGTTACTTATTTTGTTGATTATTTATTTTCTTTAAATAATCATCCGCAATCTTACAACCACTACTTTTAGCAAGTTTAAACCAACTTTTAGCTCGTTTATAGTCTTTAGGTACGCCATTACCTTGATAATAAAAAATACCCACATTACATTGAGCATTTGCATCACCTAATACAGCAGACTTAGTATACCAGCTTAATGACTGTAAATAATCTAATTTAACTCCAAGTCCTTGATTATAAATTAGCCCTAAATTATTCATAGCATACTTATTACCCAAATCAGCAGCTTTAGTATAGAGTGCAATCGCTCTTTGATAATCAGTCGCTACTCCCAGCCCCATTTGATACATATAACCTAAATTAAAATAACCTTCTGGATTATCTCTTTGCGCTGCCATATTAAATAATTTCAAGGCCTGCACATAATTAGCTGATTCACCAGTTAAACCATCGCGATTCATTAAGCCTAAATAATTCATTGCCTGAACATTTCCACGTGCTACCGCTTGGGTATACCAATTAACCGCTTGAATATTACTTTTATAACCACCAACACCAGATCCATAAATATTACCCAAAGTTAACATCGCAAGACCTTCGCCTTTTTCTGCGGCTTTCTTAAAATATACTATTGCTTTGTCATATTTATGCAACATATAATATGTTTTACCTAAATATAGCGCAACTTTGGCAGAATGAGTTGCATGGTAAGATTGTTCACCTAATTTTTTGGCACTAAGAAAATCCTGACTTTCAATTAAACCTTGCATCTGTGCTACACACAAACTTTCATTATTATTTGTATATTTAGCCACTTCATTATCATAACTAGTTGTAGCCATACTTAGTTTACACAGCACTAACAACAATAGCAGAAAAATTTTGGATAATTTCATTCTAGCCTAGCAGAAAAATTGAACTTATTAACATTAAAAATTTTGGTGCGATACCAATTAATATAATTAGTCCACCATTAATAAATAAAATTGTGCGCGTTGACAATGTTGCTTGTGCTACTTGTAAATTAGCATCTTTTTCATCAAAGTACATTACCTTAACCACGCGTAAATAGTAAAAGGCGCCAATTAACGATAGAATTACAGCATAAATTGCAGTAGTGGTATAACCACTATCAACTAATGCTTGTAAAATAACGAACTTGGCATAAAATCCAGCCAAGGGAGGAATCCCTGCCAATGAAAACATTACTAATAACATTATTCCAGCATAAACTGGATGAATTTTACTTAAGCCACTAAGATCAGAGATTTTTTCACATTCAAAACCATCTTTAGATAAAAGTAATAACACTCCAAAACCAGCTAAAGATGTAATTACATACACTAGCATATAAAAAACTACTGCAGATAAACCAGCTTGTGACACTAGCATTAAACCAAAAGTGACAAACCCCATATGCGCAATAGCTGAATAACCAAGCATCCGTTTAATATTTGTTTGTGCAATTGCGACTATATTTCCAATAAATAAAGATAAAATAGCTAATATTTGTAACATTACTACCCATTCTTTATTTAATAAAATTAAAGCAGTAAATAAAATTCTAATAACAAAAATTATTCCTGCAATTTTTGCAATAGTAGCAATAATAGTCAATGTCGCCAGAGAGCTGCCTTCATATACATCTGGCACCCACATATGAAATGGTACTAACCCTAATTTAAAAACTAGCCCAGCAATTACAAATACTAAACCAAATAATAACATTGTATTATTTTCACCATTCATAGAATAAATGGCTAAAGTTATATCCCGTAATTGTAAAGATGCTGTTGCCCCATAAATAAAGGATATGCCATAGAGTAATATTCCTGATGCTAAAGCACTTAAAATAAAATACTTCATTGCCGCTTCAGTTGCTTTAGTGCTATCTCGATTTAATGCCACAAGGCCAATTAAAGATAGTGATAATAATTCAAGACCAACGTATAGTACTAAAAAGTTATCTGCTGACACCATTACTTGCATGCCTAAAATTGCAAATAGAAAAATAGCGTAAAATTCACCCTTTAAAACTTTTTTATCATTAATATATTGCTTAACATACATTAATATCACTATACTAAATAGATATATAAATAATTTACTTCCTTCAGCTAAGGTATCTAAAATAAACATTTGATTAAAAGCAAAAGCACTGGTTCCAGGGCGAAAAACCAATATTTGTAAAATAAAACCGCCAACTAAAGTAATAAAGGTTAACACCGTATTTAGATGTTTTTTATGTTGACAACTAAACGCATCAACCAACAACATAATAACTATCATTAATGTTAGAAAAATTTCCGGAAGTGCTAGTACTATATTAAACTTCATATCATTTTAACCTTATTACACACCAAGTTTACTATTTGCAACTTGTAATACTAAATCGCGAACCCCAGTTTGCATCTTAGCCACGAAAATTTCAGGATAAACACCCATGCCAATTACTGCGATAGCCAAAGCTAATAACACAATAAATTCAAGGCAATTTACATCCTGCATTTGCTCCACATGACTATTAGTTACTTCACCAAAAATCACGCGTTTATACATCCATAATGAAAAGGCAGCTCCCAATATCATCGCTAAAGCGGCGATAAGCGCATAAATAAAATTAGTTTGCACTGCCGCCATAATCACCATAAACTCACCAACAAAACCTGATGTTCCAGGTAATCCGCTATTGGCCATAGCAAACAACATAAAAAACGCTGCAAATATTGGCATTTTATTGACAACACCACCGTAATCGGCTATATTTCTTGAATGTACGCGGTCATACATCACCCCGATACACATAAACATTGCTGCAGCTATAAACCCGTGAGAAATCATTTGCACTATAGCCCCTTGCAAGCCCCAAGTATTTAAGATTGGCCCAATAAACAAAAAGCTACCTAAAGTTACAAACCCCATATGTGAAATTGATGAATAGGCGACTAATTTTTTCATATCCCTTTGCATAATTGCTACAAAACCAATATAAACAATTGCAATTAAACTTAAAGTGATCATAACTGGAGCCAAATAACGCGAAGCATCAGGAACTATTGGTAACACAAAACGCAAAAAGCCATACCCGCCGATTTTTAAGGTAATTGCAGCCAAAACAATCGAACCACCAGTTGGTGCCTCAGGATGGGCATCCGGCAACCAAGTATGTACCGGCCACATTGGCACTTTAACTGCAAAGGAGAAGAAAAAGGCGATAAAGATAAATATCTG
This sequence comes from Burkholderiales bacterium, assembly GCA_026461645.1. Taxonomy (GTDB): domain Bacteria; phylum Pseudomonadota; class Gammaproteobacteria; order Burkholderiales; family UBA11063; genus Aquella. Next base: position 12,191 of record JAPJMP010000016.1, on the reverse strand, counting down.
TGCTGCCATAGTAAGCGGCGTATGATAATAGTTAAAAATATTAAAGCTATGATTACTTTGTTTATATAAATAAATTAAAGCAATTAGCATTAATAATGAACCAAGTAAGGTATATAAGAAGAATTTAATTGCCGCATAAACGCGATTGGTACTACCCCAGACACCAATGATTAAATACATGGGGATTAGCATTGCTTCAAAAAACACATAAAACAAAATAGCATCAACGGCACCAAACACACCTGACATTAAACCGGTCATAATTAAAAACATACTATTATATAAAGCCACTTTATATGTTATGACGCGCCATCCGGCAATTATGACTAAAACTGTAATAAAGTTATTGAGTAATAAAAATGGCATTGCTATACCATCAACACCTAAGTGATAGTTAATGTTTAGATTGCTAATCCAGGTATAATCTTCAACAAACTGCAAGCCAGAGGCTGCACCATTAAATTTTATAAAAATTACGCCTGAAAAAAATAAGCCAAGAAGAGCACCAAGTAATGCCATATAGCGTGCCAAGCATTCATTTTTGCCAACTAGTAAAACTAATACGCCAAATAAAATTGGAACCCAAACGGTTAAACTGATCAAATGTTGCATCATTAAATTAATCCTTAACTAAATATTAACTTACTGCAAAAAGTAAGTAATAATATTATTCCCAAAACCATGAAAGTAGCATAACTATTTACATAACCGCTTTGTAATCTTCTGAAAACTTTAGCATACCAAGCAACAACCTTGGCTGAACCATTAACAATAAGACCATCAATCACTACCATATCGCCAATTTTCCAGAAAAAATCGCCAAGTGCGCGCCCAATTGGTGCCAATAGATTAATATATAAATCATCCATAAAATATTTACGTTCAAGAATAAAATATACTGGTCGTATAGCATTCACAAAACGCTTAGTTAAATATTGTTTTCGATGAAAAATCCACGCAATTAAAATACCAGCAAGGGCTAAATAAACTGGTAATTCAGTAAAACTATGCGCAATCATTTCTAGTGGAGCAATTTTTTCATGTTGAATGAAATTAACATACCAACTATAGTTAAACACTGAATTAGTGAAAATTGTATTATTAATAAAACCATTTAAACCGACCCAACCGATAATCACTGATGGAATAGCCATTAAAATTAACGGCAAAGTTACTACCCATGGTGATTCTTTGGGGTTATTATGTTTAAAGCTGTGATGCCCATGTCCATGACCATGGTTATCATGATGACTTATATCACGAAACCGTTCTTCGCCATGAAAGGTCATAAAAATTAATCGAAACGAATAGATTGCGGTAACAATAACCGATGCATAAGTAGCAAAAACTGCAAACCAACCACCGGGTAAACCATTAGCATATGCCACACGTGCTGACTCTAAGATCATATCTTTGGAAAAAAAGCCAGCAAAGGGTGGAATACCCGCTAGAGCTAAGCTACCAATTAACATCGTTATATAGGTAACTGGCATATATTTGGCCAAGCCACCCATTTTAGTCATATCTTGTTCATGATGCATAGCTAATATTACCGAACCTGCAGCTAGAAATAACAAACCTTTAAAAAAGGCATGTGTCATTAAATGAAAAATTGCTACTGAATATGCACCACAGCCTAAGGCAACAGCCATATAACCTAATTGCGATAATGTTGAATATGCTACAACTCGCTTAATATCATTTTGAATGATACCTAAAATACCTAAAAATAAACAATTGATGCCACCTAATACCACAATTACTCCAAGTGCCGTAGGAGATAAATTATAAATTGGTGATAAGCGTGCCACCATAAAAATTCCGGCGGTTACCATTGTTGCCGCATGAATAAGAGCTGAAATTGGCGTCGGACCTTCCATTGAATCAGGTAACCATACATGTAATGGAAATTGCGCTGATTTACCCATTGCCCCGATAAATAACAAAATACAAATAAACGTAATTAAATTCCAACTAGTATAAGGTACTGTTGCATGTACAATATTCGGTAATTGATTAAATACTTCTTGATAATGCAAAGTGCCAAAATTAGCTAAAATTAAGCCAATTCCTAAAATAAAGCCCAAGTCACCAACACGATTAACTAAAAACGCTTTTAAATTAGCAAAAATAGCTGATTCACGCTTGTAATAAAACCCGATTAATAAATATGAAACTAAGCCAACACCTTCCCAGCCAAAAAATAATTGCACAAAATTATTCGATAAAACTAGCATAAACATCATAAAAGTAAACAGTGAAATATAGCTAAAGAATCTTTGATAACCTTCTTCTCCGGCCATATATCCAATCGTATAAATATGTACCATTAATGACACACTCGATACTATTACCAACATAATTGCAGTTAAACTATCAACGAGTAAACCCACTGTAAAATATTGGCCATCAACTCCAAGCCAAGTATATAATGGACCATCATAAGAAAAACCTTCTACATGCACCCGATATAAAATTATATACGAACATATCGTTGCAATAAATACCCCAAGGGTAGTTAGGCTATGAGATAAAGTTTTACCAATGGCAAAACCAAATAAACCGACAATTATTGAAGCAACTAATGGCGCTAAAATAATTAATAAACATAAAGAAATACTAGTCATACTGGTTATCCTTGCAAGCTATCCATGTCTTGTACGTTAATTGAGCGCAAATTACGAAATAATAAAATTAAAATGGCTAAGCCAATTGAAGCCTCAGCTGCAGCTACTGTAAGAGTAAAGAATACAAATATCTGGCCATCTAAATTATGTAAGAAACTAGAAAATGTTATAAAATTAAAATTAACTGCGAGCAACATTAATTCAATTGACATTAAAATCACGATAATATTCTTGCGGTTTAAGAAAATACCCATTACTGAAATCGCAAAAAGTATCGCAGATAAGATTAAATATTGTTGAATAACTATCATTTAGTTTCCCCTTCTTTGTTGCTAATAGTAACTTCAGGATTAGTTTCTGTCGCCATTTTAACCAGTGTAACTCTGGTGCTTGAATCTACTGCCACTTGTTTAGCAATATTTTGATATTTACTATTTTTATTGGTTTGACGTAGAGTTAAAGCTACAGCAACTACTAAAGCTAAGAGTAAAATAACTGATGCTAATTCTACCGGATACGAGTAATTAAGATACATGAGTAAACCAATTTGATTAGAATTACTTATATCACTTGGGAAACTTGCAACTGTATGTGGTAATGTAATTGGTTTAGCTATTAATACAAACACCATTTCTACTAGTACAACTAAACCCAAAACTATAGCTAAAGGTAAATGTTGCCAAAATGATTTGCGTAACGTTTCAACATCAATATCCAGCATCATAACTACAAAGAGAAATAATACCATTACCGCGCCAACATAAATTAAAATTAAACTTAAGGCTAAAAACTCGACATTTAAAATAAGCCAGAGACAAGATGAGGTCACAAAGGCTAAAACTAAGAACAATACGGCATGTACTGGGTTTTTAGCTGTAATAACTCTTATTGCTGAAAAAATTAATATTGCAGCAAACAAATAAAATAATACATTAGTTAACATTACAACTCCTATTTTAGCGATATATATGATCTGTTTCTCTATCTTTGGCTAGAATTGGTTCATATTTTTCCCCAATTGCCAACAGCATTTCTTTAGTATAAAATAAATCCCCACGTTCTTCGCCATGATACTCATGAATTGGTGTTTCAACAATCGCATCAACTGGACAGGCCTCTTCACAAAAGCCACAAAATATACATTTAGTTAAATCAATATCATAACGCGTAGTACGCCGTGTGCCATCATCCCGCTCCTTAACATCAATGGTAATAGCTAACGCCGGACACACTGCTTCACATAATTTACATCCAATACATCTTTCTTCACCATTAGGATAACGTCTTAAGGCATGAAGCGCTCTAAATCTTGGCGATAAAGGTGTTTTTTCTTCAGGATAACGCAATGTAACTTTAGGCGTAAACAACACTCGCCAAGTCAATGCCATGCCTTTGAGCAACTCAACTAAAAAATAGGTTTTAAAGAATTTTTTCATGTAATTACTTCCATAAACTTAAAGGTGATACTATCCAAGCACCTAATACAAAAATCCAAATTAAAGTTACCGGAATAAATACTTTCCAACCTAAACGCATAATTTGATCATATCTATAGCGTGGAAATGTTGCCCGATACCAAATAAAGCCAAATAGCAATAAACAAACTTTTAATAATAACCACACAAAACTTTCGCGCCCAAGTATACCCCAAGAGCTAGGCACTGGTGACAACCATCCACCTAAAAACATTAATGAAGTCATAACTGATATAGTAATCATATTTACATATTCAGCTAACATAAATAAAGCAAACGATGTACCGGAATATTCAACGAAGAATCCGGCCACAATCTCTGACTCACCTTCACACACATCAAATGGCGCACGATTAGTCTCAGCAACACCAGAAATTAAATAAACTAAAAATAACGGAAATAATGGAATCCAGTTCCAAGATAAAATACTTCCCCGCATTAAACCACTTGCTTGGCCTGCAACAATCTCACCTAAATTCAAACTACCTGATACCATTAATACGCCAACAAGAGCAAAACCCATAGCTAATTCATAAGATATCATTTGTGCTGTAGCCCGCACTCCACCTAAGAACGAATATTTTGAATTTCCTGACCAACCGGCAAGTATAATTCCATATACACCCAAAGATGAAATTGCTACTACATAAAGTAAACTTGCATTGATTTTAGCAAAAACTAAATTTGGATTAAAGGGAATTACTGCCCATACTAATAAAGCACAAATTAAAATAATTAACGGGGCTACATAAAATATACCCTTGTTAATTTTATATGGCGATAATAATTCTTTAAACACAAACTTAAATAAATCAGCAAACGGTTGTAATAAACCTTTAGGACCAACACGGTTAGCACCCAAACGTGCATGCATATAACCTAAGATTTTTCTTTCCGCAAAGGTTACATAAGCAACAAATATAGTTAAAGGCACGATAATCACTAGCGTACAAATTAAATTCCAAATGATATAAGCGCCATTTGCTCCAAATAAATGCTGTAGTGTTTGCATAGTTCCTATTCCTTTAGGTATTTATCTCTATTACATCGTATAATCCAGCAAATTTTGCAGTTGCTGGGTTGGCGGCTAAATAAATTGCCGTTGGTGCGATATTGTTAGTTAGATTAAACTCAAATTTAGCGCTTTGATCTTTTTGTTTAATCTCAACTGTTGTCGCCAAACTAGCGGCTAAATTAGCTACAGTTGCAGTATTTAACTGTAAACTTGCTTGCTTAGCTAAACTAGTTTGTTGCAGCGAAGTTGCTCGACGCGTTATGCTATCTGAGGCATAAATTGGATTAATTCCAATTCTCACCAAACTATTTAATACTGGTTTTGTTACTGCAAATGGTGCAGCATTAACTTGATTATTTAAATAGCTAGTAGTGTTCTTTAGCATACTGATTTCAGTTCTAACATCCTCAATACTAGTATAATTAAATCTCTTGTCACCAAGTAAATTTGCTAGTACACGTAAAATTTTCCAACCAGGCTTTGCCTCTCCAAGTGGGCGCGTTACACCATTAAAAGTTTGCCATAAGCCTTGCATATTCACGTAAGAACCAGCGGTTTCAGTAAATGTGCTCATTGGCAAAATTACATCAGCATACTCTAACATCGTTTGACTTACATAACTTGTTAGTGCAATTACCGTTTGTGCTTGTGCCATAGCTTTAAGTGCCAAATTCGCATCATAGCAATCGTGTTCAATTTCACTATTCATTAAAACATAGGCTTTACATGGTTGTTCTAACATTTGTCGAGCATTTAAACCGTGTTTTACTTCACTATTAAAACTGCCTTTAAATGGCACAAAACCTACAACATTAGCACCAACTTCATTGGCCCTTGTTGCCATAATGCCAAAGTTACCTTTACTAATTGTAGCTAATTCTTGACTTAATGCTACTAGTTTGGCAAAATCAGGCGATGATTTAGCTACTTGACCTAAAATAATATAACCATTATTTTCGATTAGACTTGCGGCAATTTGTTGTGCTTCAGTTGACACTTCAACATTACTTAGGTCAATACTAGTTGTAGCTTGAGTTATATTTAATGCTGCTTTTACCACTTGCGCCATAAAATATACTAATTCGCGTGGATCACAGGTTAATTGCACCTGAGTTTTGCACAATAAATCTTCTTTATACACATTAATTACATTTAGTTGACTACCATTTCTAACACTTTGACGCAAGCGTTGAGCTAATAATGGTTGCTCCTGGCGTAACATACTACCTACAACTAAAATTGATTTAGCCTGAGCAATTTGATTAATATCAGCACCTAAATAAAAGGCACCAGTAGTTTTATCATCTAGACTAAAATCAGCTTGATCTAATCTTGAATCAAGGTTATTTACCCCTAATTTACGCATTAACTTTTGTAATAAAAATAATTCTTCAGTAGTAGAAATTGAGTTAGCAAGAACTCCAACGGCATCAGTTCCGTGATCGGCAATTACTCCGCTAATACCCTTAACTGCATAAGCTAAAGCTTGATCCCATTCTACTTCTAACCATTTACCATCTTGTTTAATCATTGGTTTAGTTGCGCGCTCGGCATGATATAGCCCTTCATAACTAAATCTATCGCGATCAGATAACCAACACTCATTTAATGATTCTTTTTCATTTGGTAATATTCGTACCACTTGATGGTATTTATCGACCTGCACAATAATATTCGAGCCTAAACCATCATGCGGCGATATTGATTTACGCCGTGACAATTCCCAGCTGCGGTATTGATTGCGAAACGGCTTACTGGTTAAGGCACCAACCGGACAAATATCAATAATATTACCAGATAATTCGCTATTAACTGTTTTACCAATAAATGGCATTACTTCAACATGATTATTACGATAACTCATACCTAATTCTTGGTATCCTGCAATTTCATCAGTAAATCTTACACAGCGTGAGCAATGAATGCAACGCGTCATTTCCGTTGAAATTAATGGACCAATATCTTTATTACTTACCGCTCTTTTTTCTTCTTCAAAGCGTGAAGCTGATTTACCATAACCAACCGCTAAATCTTGCAGTTGACATTCACCACCTTGGTCACAAATTGGACAATCAAGCGGATGATTAATTAGTAAAAATTCCATTACTCCCTTTTGCGCTTCAACCGCTACCTTAGATAAGGTATGTACTTTCATGCCTTCAGTAATTGGGGTAGCACAGGCAGGAAGTGGTTTAGGTGACTTTTCTACTTCAACTAAACACATACGACAGTTAGCCGCAATCGATAATTTTTTATGATAACAAAAATGCGGAATATATTTACCTTCTTTTAAGGCAACCTCTAAAATTGTAGAGCCTGTTGCTGCTTCTACTTTCTTGCCATCTAATTCAAATTCCATAATTTATCCTAAGTTAATATTTATAATTAGCACCATTTATGTTGCACTTTACATTTTTTGTGCTCAATATGATAAACAAATTCATCATTAAAATGTTTGGTAAAACTTCTTACCGGAAATACTGCGGCATCAGCTAGAGCACAAATAGTGCGTCCTGCCATTTGATTGCCAATAGATTCTAATAAATCTAAATCACCATGTCGACCTTGACCATGCTCAATGCGATGAATAATATCATATAACCAACCAGTACCTTCTCGACATGGAGTACATTGTCCACATGACTCTTCATGATAAAAATAAGCTAGTCGCTCAAGCGCCTTAACCATACATACATCTTCATTCATAACAATTACTGCACCAGAACCTAACATTGATCCAGCTTTAGCAATACTGTCATAATCCATAGTACAATCTAACATGATTTTACCTGGCAATACTGGAGCAGAAGAACCACCAGGAATTACTGCTTTTAATGGTTTACCATCTTTCATGCCACCGGCCATTTCAAGTAATTTACTAAACGGTGTACCTAATGGTATTTCATAATTACCTGGACGATTCACATGTCCTGAAATTGAAAACAATTTGGTACCGCCATTATTTGGAATACCTTGTTGCTGAAACTTTTCAGCACCATCTTTTATAATAAACGGAACTGAAGCTAATGTTTCAGTATTATTAATTGTGGTTGGTTTACCATATAAACCAAAACTTGCTGGAAATGGTGGTTTAAAGCGTGGTTGGCCTTTTTTGCCTTCAATTGAATCAAGTAGCGCAGTTTCTTCACCACAAATATAAGCACCATAACCATGATGAGCAAATAGCTCAAAATCAAAACCAGAATTTAAAATATTTTTACCCAAAAGTCCAGCATTTCTAGCTTCAACTAATGCCTGCTCAAATAATTCATAAATCTCAAAAATTTCGCCATGAATATAATTGTAACCAACATTAGCATTCATGGTGTATCCAGCAATTATCATGCCTTCAATTAAAGCATGCGGATTATATTTTAAAATATCTAAATCTTTAAATGTACCTGGTTCACCTTCATCACTATTACATACAATGTATTTAGCAATTGGTAATGCGCGTGGCATAAAACTCCATTTTAAACCAGTAGGAAATCCTGCACCACCACGACCACGTAAACCGGATGCTTTCATTTGCGCAATAATAGTATCCGGAGTAATTTTTTCAGTTAAAATTTGACGTAATGCGGTATAACCACCACGTTGTTGATATTTAGCTAAACTCCAGCATTCGCTATCATTGGTATCAACATTCGCAAAAATAACTCCGCTTTGATATACTGTCATTTATTCTAACTCCGCCAATTTTTTATCTATTGCTGCACGATCCATATGTGCACACATTTTATGATTATTAACTGTCAATACTGGGGCATAACCACAAGCACCCATACATTCTGATTCAAGTAATGTAAATTTACCGTCTTTAGTCGTTTCACCAAACTCAACACCTAATTTTTGTTTGATATATTGTGCGGCATCAACGCCACCAGATAAAGCACAAGGTAAATTAGTACATACCATTAATTTATATTTACCAGTCGGTTTTAAATTATACATATTATAAAATGTAGCTACTTCAAGTGCTTGCACTGGAGGAATCTTAATATATTCAGCTACATAAGCAATCAATTCTGTCGATAACCAGCCATGCTCTTCTTGCGCAATTCTTAATGCTGCCATGATGGCACTTCTATTTTCACTAACAGGATATTTAGTCAATTCCTTATCTATTTTGTGTAACGAATTTTGAGTTAACATCATTAACAATCCTCTATAGTTATCTATCAATTTCACCAAATACAATATCTTGTGTACCTAGTATCGCTACCACGTCAGCAATCATATGCCCACGTGACATTTCATCTAAACTAGCTAAATGCGCAAAACCTGGTGCTTTAATTTTCATACGATAAGGTTTATTTGCCCCATCACAAATTAAGTACACACCAAATTCACCTTTAGGATGTTCAATTGCTTGATACACTTCACCCTCAGGAATATGCATACCTTCAGTAAATAGTTTGAAATGGTGAATCATTTCTTCCATGCCTAATTTCATTTTATCTCTATGTGGTGGCGCAATTTTATGATCATCAATAATTACTGGACCTGGATTATTTCTTAACCATTCTACACATTGTTTGATAATTTTATTTGATTGTCTTAATTCACCAATACGACATAAATAACGATCGTAACAATCACCTGCTTTACCTACCGGAATATCAAAATCTAATTTATCATAAACTGAATATGGTTGTTTTTTTCTTAAATCCCAAGCCACACCCGATGCTCTTAGCATTACTCCAGTAAAACCCAAATTAATTGCGCGTTTAGCATCAACTACACCAATACCAATATTTCTTTGTTTCCAAATTCGATTATCAGTAAGCAATGTTTCATATTCATCAATTCGCCCATCAAATTTACTTGCAAAATCTTCAATAAAATCAAGTAAGCTACCTTGACGATTACTATTTAGGCGATCTAATTTTTTCTTAGTTCTAATTTTACCTTCTTGATATTGTGGCATAGTATCAGGTAGGTCACGATAAACCCCACCTGGCCTAAAATAGGCAGCATGCATTCTGGCACCAGATACTGCTTCATAACAATCTAGTAAATCTTCACGTTCACGAAAGGCGTATAAAAATACTGCCATGGCGCCAACATCAAGGGCATGAGCACCAATATTCATTAAATGATTTAAAATCCGTGTGATTTCAGAAAATAATACGCGAATATATTCGGCACGAACTGGAACTTGAATTCCTAATAGTTTTTCAATAGCCATAACATAGGCATGTTCATTACACATCATTGACACATAATCTAGACGATCTAAATATGGCAATGTTTGAATAAAGGTACGAGTTTCAGCTAATTTCTCCGTTCCGCGGTGGAGTAAACCAATATGCGGATCTGCTCTTTGTACTACTTCGCCATCTAACTCTAAAACTAAACGCAAAACTCCGTGAGCTGATGGATGTTGCGGACCAAAGTTTAAAGTATAATTTCTAATTTCTGCCACTATAGTTTTCCTCACGAATAACGCGCGGTGTAATTTCCCGCGGTTCTATTGTAACTGGTTGATAAATAACTCTTTTTTGTTCATCATCATAACGCATTTCCATATAACCAGAAATCGGAAAATCTTTACGAAATGGATGGCCAATGAAACCATAATCAGTTAAAATACGGCGTAAATCTGGATGACCTTCAAAAATAATACCATATAGGTCAAATGCTTCACGTTCAAACCAGTTAACACTACTCCAAATTTCATTAACCGATTTAATTACCGGGAATTCATTATTTTTAGCAAAAACGCGCACGCGAATACGCCAATTATATTTATACGATAATAAATGATAAACTACAGCAAATCGATTACTTCCTTGATAATCATCTTTATAGTTTAAATAATCAACACCACAAACATCAACACATTGATCAAATAAAGTACTTTCATCTGTAGCTAACAGTTGCATTACATTGATTAAATTATCGCTATCAACAACAATGGTCAATTCATCATAAGCAACAGTTGCACTAACTAACATTGAACTTAATAATTTATCAACATTTTGCTTTAATTTATCGGTTTTTTGAGTTATGCTATTTTTTGCCATTTAAAGTTTCCGCCTTTATTTATGTTCTAGCAATTTTTCTTGCTATGGTAGATTCACGTTTAATCTTATTTTGTAATTGAATGATGCCATACATTAATGCTTCTGCAGTTGGTGGGCAACCTGGCACATAAATATCAACTGGTACAATGCGGTCACAGCCTCTAACTACTGAATATGAATAATGATAATAGCCACCACCATTAGCGCATGAACCCATTGAAATTACCCATCTAGGTTCTGGCATTTGATCATATACACGTCTTAGTGCTGGTGCCATTTTATTACATAGAGTTCCGGCAACAATCATTACATCTGATTGGCGGGGGGAAGGTCTAAATACAGCACCAAATCTATCGAGGTCATATCTAGCTGCACCCACATGCATCATTTCTACAGCACAACAAGCAAGACCAAAAGTCATTGGCCATAATGAGCCTGTTCGTGCCCAATTAATTAATTTATCAGCAGTAGTGGTGACAAAACCTTCTTTTAAAACGCCTTCTATTCCCATTCTAATGCTCCCTTTTTCCAAATATAGGCAAATCCTGCAATTAAAATCGCTAAAAATACTGCCATAACTATAAATCCATACATGCCTAAGTTTCTAAATACTAGGGCCCACGGGAATAAAAAAGCAATTTCTAGATCAAATAAAATAAAAATAATTGCAATGAGATAATATCGCACATCAAATTTCATCCGTGCATCTTCAAATGCTTCAAATCCACATTCGTAGGGTGAATTTTTATGAATATCTGGTTTGTGGGCAGCAATTAATCTACCGGCAACAATTAGAATTGCACCCATGATAAAAGCAACCACAACAAAAAATATTATTGGAAAATACAACGTCGAAACCATAAGATTTACCTTAAAAAACAGTTAGGATTTACCTAACCATATACACATCTTACTTATAAATTCTGCTACTTGGGCTAGTAAAAAACTATACTAAAATAACCCCAACTGTATAAGGTATTCATTTTACCATATTTAAAAAATAATTTAGCAAAAATACAGTAACAACAAATTTTTAATAAGGAAT
>JAPJMP010000015.1 GCA_026461645.1 Burkholderiales bacterium | reverse complement strand
ATTATATAATTTGTTAAAAAGGGGATTTTAAAATGCAATTTATTAATAATCCGTTGCAGACTAATGGTTTTGCTTTTGTTGAATTTGTAACTCAAGATGAAAAAAGTTTTGCGCAGAAATTAACTAATTTAGGTTTTGTGCTTTCCGGTAGTGCTAATGATTTTGCGGTTAAATTATTTGAACAAAATGATATTAAATTTTTGTGCAATGTTGTGGCTGATGATGCGGCCAAGGATTTTTATGCAAAGCATAAAATTTCTCCTTGCAGTATGGGGTTCTATGTTGCTGATCCTGAGTTTGCCTTAAAAGAGGCGGTTAAGCGTGGAGCTAAAGCTGTAAATAATAAAAACAGTGTATGGGAAAATATTCCTGCAATTGAAGGTATTGGTGGAAGTATAATTTACTTTATTGATGAAAACAATAGTTTCTTATCAAGATTTAAACTAAGCAATATTGATAAGCAAGGTTTTGGCTTACAGCAAATTGATCATTTAACCCATAATGTCTTTCGTGGCAATATGGTGGCGTGGGCTGATTTTTACACTAATATATTTGGTTTTAGACAAATTCGCTATTTTGATATAGATGGTAAATTAACTGGATTATTTAGTAAAGCTATGATAAGTGCGTGTGGTAAAATAAAAATTCCTTTAAATGAATCAAAAGACGAGAAATCACAAATTGAGGAATTTCTGCATGCCTTTAATGGTGAGGGGATTCAACACATTGCTCTAACAGCAAAAAATATTTATCAATCTGTTCCGCAGTTACTTGCCGCTGGAGTTAAATTTTTAGATACTCCTGATACCTATTATGAATTAATAGATAAAAGATTGCCCAACCATCAGGAAGATGTTACTACTTTATCAAAATACAAACTGTTGATAGATGGTGCAACTAGCCCGCAAAGAAAATTACTCTTGCAAATTTTTACAGAAAATATGTTTGGCCCTTCATTTTTTGAGATCATTCAACGTAAGGGCGATGAAGGATTTGGTGAAGGTAATTTCAAAGCTTTATTTGATTCAATTGAACTAGATCAACAACGTAGAGGGGTTTTATAAAATGCTTGCGTATGGTATTTTTAATACAAAGAATGATACTTCTTTACGTGTTGGCTTAAAAAAAGGTAAATTTGTTTTTGATTTAAAAGCTTTATGTGAATTAGGTCAATTAGATAAAAACAGTTTAGATTGTTATGCAACTCATAGTTTAAATAAATTTATTGCCCTGGGTAAAAAAATTAGAGCACAAATAAAAGAAGTTGTTATGAATATTGAGGCAAATGAAACATTGTTGCAGCAATTTAAAGCAGCAATTTATTTAGAGCAAGATATAATTGAACATATGCCGCTTACTATTGGCGGTTACACTGACTTTTATGCATCAAAGCAACATGCAACCAATATTGGTAGTATTTTTAGACCAGATAATCCATTGTTGCCTAATTGGGTTCATTTGCCAATTGCTTATAACGGTCGAGCTAGTTCGATTGTAATTGATAAGCATAATATTATTCGTCCTCATGGTCAAATTTTACAAGATGGAAAACCAATTTTTGCCTCTTGTCGCAAATTAGATTTCGAGGTGGAATTAGGTGTGATAATTGGAAGGGACAGTACCTTGGGTACGCCAATTAAAATTGAAGATGCGGCTGATTATATTTTTGGTATTTGCTTAGTTAATGATTGGTCAGCCCGTGATATTCAAGCTTGGGAATATCAGCCATTAGGTCCATTTACTTCGAAAAGCTTTGCTACTTCAATCTCATCATTTATCATACCTATCGAAGAGTTTGATGCCTATAAAGTAAATGCTAATATGCAAAATCCACCACCATTACCTTATTTGCACGAAACAAACCCAATAACTTATGATATTCAATTAGAAGTAGAATTGACTCCACATGAAACGCAAATTGCGCACACAATTACGCGTACTAATTTTAAATATATGTATTGGACTATAAATCAGTGGATTGCGCAACATACAGTCACTGGTTGTAATCTTAAAATAGGCGATTTGTTGGCTTCAGGAACAATTAGTGGCAATAATTCTTCCAGTCTTGGTTCGTTAATGGAAATAACTAGAAATGGTCAGCAACCACTTGAATTACAGCAAGGGGTTAAACGTAGTTTTTTAGAAAATGGTGATAAGATACGAATAAAAGGTTTAGTTGACAACACTGTTTTTGCTAGTATTGAGTCTACTGTTAAGGAAATGAAAGAATGTTAAAATTATATAATTATCCTAAATCATCAACTTCATATCGAGTTAGAATTGCTTTAAATTATAAAAATATTGCTTATGAAAAAATTCACATTAATTTGTTAAATGGTGAGCAGTTAAGTGCTGCTTATGCCCAAATTAATTCAGCAAAAGGGCTTCCAACATTACAATTGGAGAATGGTGAATATTTGGTTCAATCCTTAGCAATTCTTGAGTATTTAGAAGAATTTTACCCAACGCCAGCTATTTTACCCCAAAACACACAAGCGCGAGCATATGTAAGAGCCGTGGCGAATATGATAGCTTGTGATATGCATCCATTAAATAATTTACGCGTGTTAAAATATTTACAAAATGATTTACAACAGCCACAGAAGATAATTGAAGATCAATGGCGACCACACTGGTTGCATTTAGGGTTTAGTGCCCTTGAACAGTTTATTAAACATAGTGATTTTTATTCTGGTACTTATTGTTGTGGTGATCAAGTTAGCCTGGCGGATATGTGCTTAGTGCCTCAGGTTTACAGCGCTAAAAGGTTTAATCTTGATTTAAGTGCTTATCCTTGTATTACTAAAATTTGTAATCAACTAAATACCTTGGAGGCATTTGTCTTAGCCGCAATGGAGATACAGGCGTAAGTTATAAAATTAAGGAGTTTTTAATGGTAGATTTATTTTCTTTAGGTAATAAAACCATACAAGATACTAAACCATATCAAGCGGGAAAGCCAATTGAAGAAGTAGAGCGTGAGTTAGGAATTACCGATATAATTAAACTTGCTAGCAATGAAAACCCATTGGGCCCAAGTCCAAAGGCTTTAGAGGCCATAACCAATAGTTTATCTAAGTTAAGTTTGTATCCAGATGCGTTATATTATGCCTTGAGAAAAAAATTAGCTGAATACACTAATCATCCAATGCAAAATATAACTATGGGTAATGGTTCGGAGAATTGTTTAGAAATTTTAGTTAAAGCTTATATAAATAGTGGTGATGAGGTAATATTTGATCAATATTCATTTGCCACAACTAGAATTTTAATTAAAGCTTATGGCGCAAAGGAAATATTAGTACCATCCAATAATTATCGCCACGATATTCAAGCGATGCTTGGTGCTGTTACTCCTAAGACCAAAATGATTGTGGTGGTTAATCCTAATAATCCAACTGGAACTTATATTACGCACAACGAATTAGTTTGTGTGTTGCAAAATGTAGCGCCAAATATCATTGTAGTTGTAGATGAGGCTTACTTTGAATTTATGGAGGTAGATGATTACCCAAATAGTATCGAGCTATTAAAACGTTATGATAATTTAGTGATTACGAGAACTTTCTCTAAAGCCTATGGATTAGCTGGAGTAAGATTAGGCTATTTATTAAGTTCACTGCCAGTTTCAGAGTTGTTATATCGTTCCAGGTTACCCTTTAATGTTAATAATTGTGCTTGTGCAGCTGGCATAGCTTCTTTAGATGATGTTGGTTTTTTAACGCAAACCAAAGCGACTAACAAAAGCGGAATGATACAACTAGAAACAGAATTAACTAAAATGGGAATTAGCTTTATTCCGTCAGTATGTAATTTTATAACTATTGATTTTAAACAACATGCAGCTGAATATTGTAATAAGTTTCTAACTTATGGAATTATTATAAGACCTTTATCTGCATATGGCTTAAGTAATTTTGTACGCGTTACTATTGGTACAAAAGAACAAAATGATAAATTTATTTCGATATTAAAGAAGGTATATAATGCTTAACTATCAAAGTGGATTTGGCAACAATTTTATTTCCGAAGCAATTCCAGGAGTTATTCCGCAAAATAACTCTCCGCAAAAAGTGGCACATGGGCTTTATGCCGAACAATTAAGTGGCACTGCATTTACTCTTCCGCGGCATCAAAATTTACGCGTGTGGATGTATAAAATTACGCCGTCAGTAGTAATGGGTGAGTATAAGCCTAAATCAGCGCCGAGTAATTTCTTGTCTGCACCAGTAAGCACTAAATGCCCACCTAATCAATTGCGCTGGAGTAAATTAGCAATGGTTAATGAAAAACTTGATTTTATTGAAAGTTTTTTTACCATTGCTGTCAATGGCGATATAACCGCTTTAAGTGGTAGTGCGGTTCATATATATCGGGCTACAAAATCAATGGATTATGCCTTTTATAATGCTGATGGTGAGTTTTTAATCGTACCGCAGCAAGGTAGATTGTTAATTAAAACTGAGCTGGGGGAATTAATAATTGAACCACTAGAAATTGCTCTTATTCCACGCGGTATGAAATTTCAAGTAATTTTACTTGATGCAACAGCTTATGGATACGTAAATGAAAATTATGGTTCACCCTTTGAATTACCGCAGCTAGGACCAATAGGTGCAAATGGGCTTGCTTACCCACGGCACTTTTTAGCACCGGTTGCAAAATATGAAAATACAACAGAGGATTATGAGGTTGTATGTAAATTTGAAGGAGAATTTTGGTCAAGCACTACTAAAGGGTCGCCATTTAATGTGGTTGCTTGGCATGGAAATTATGTGCCGTATAAATATAACTTAAATAATTTTCAAGTAATTGGCAGTATTAGTTTTGATCATCCGGATCCAAGTATTTTTACAGTATTAACCTCTGCCTCAGCTAAAAATGGAGTTTCCAATTTAGACTTTGTGGCTTTTGCCCCACGTTGGTTAGTACAGAATAATACTTTCCGCCCACCATATTTTCATCGCAATATTATGAGTGAATTAATGGGGTTAATTGCCGGTACTTATGATGCTAAATTAGATGGCAGCTTTGTTCCTGGCGGAATTAGTATTCATAATAGATTTACGCCACATGGACCTGATGCTGGTTCAACTATGGCATCAATTAATTCAGAATTAGAACCAACTTTTCTAGATAATACTATGAGCTTTATGTTTGAATCGTTTATGCCGTGGAGAGTAACTTCAGCGGCATTAAACAGCGAGCAACTTCAATCTAATTATTCAGATTGCTGGCAAAGTATTCCTAATTTATTTAAGGTTAATTAATATGCAACTAGAATTTAAAGATAAGTTATTTATTAATGGCAAATGGATTGAAACAGAAAAGAAAATTGTGGTAAATAACCCAGCGACTAATCAAGTTATTGCTTATGTGGCTCATGCCGAAGCGAATCAAGTAATTCAAGCTATTGATGCTGCTGAAACGGCATTAATTAAATGGCGCAAGGTTTTAGCGAAGACTAAAGCTAATTTGATTATGGAGTGGTGTCATTTAATGCTTAAGCATCAAAATGAAATTGCTCGCTTAATTACTTTAGAATGTGGTAAACCTCTTAAAGAGGCACTGGCGGAAGTAATATATGCGGCATCATTTGTACAGTGGGCGGCGGAGCAAGCTAAACGTATTGACGGGGTTATCATTAGTGGTCATTTAGATGATGTTGAAAATAAAGTGCATTATGAGCCAGTTGGTATAGTAGGCGCAATAACGCCGTGGAATTTTCCGGCAGCAATGGTAACACGTAAAATTGCACCAGCAATTGCTGCTGGATGCACCATAGTGCTAAAACCTGCCGAATTGACACCATTAACTGCGTATTATTTAGCTGATTTAGCCAGTAAGGCTGGAATTATGCCAGGAGTTATTAACTTAGTTACAGGTGATGCTCCGCAAATTGGACGGATATTAGGTGAAGATGCCAGAGTAAGAAAGATAACTTTTACCGGTTCAACTAAAGTTGGTAAGACTTTATTTGCAGGTAGTGCAAATTCTCTAAAGCGAATGTCGCTGGAATTGGGTGGCAATGCGCCATTTATAGTTTTTGAAGACGCTAATTTAGAAGAAGCTTTGGCTGGGTTAATAGCTTCCAAAATGCGAAATTGCGGTCAGACGTGTATCTGTCCTAATAGAATATATGTGCATAAGCAAGTTTATACTAAATTTGCTGCAATGTTAAAAGATGAATTAGCAAAAATGAAGGTGGGTAATGGTTTAGATGCGGATGTTGTAGTTGGTCCATTAATTAATCAGGCTGCTAAAGTAAAAGTTAAAATGCATATTAATGATGCAATGACTAAGGGAGCACAGTTATATTTTGGTGGCAGCGATTTAGCCGGTAATTTTATGCAACCTACTATTTTAATTAATGTGGCACCTAATTCGCAAGTGGCGTATGAAGAAACCTTTGGTCCATTATTTGCATTATTCCAATTTGAAAGTGATGAAGAAGTTCTTTCTTTGGCCAACGCGTCTGAATATGGTTTAGCGGCATACTTTTACACGCAAAACTATAAACGGATTAATAAAATGAGAAATGATATAGAAGCTGGCATGATAGGTATAAATTCAGTATATTTGTCAACTGATGTTGTTCCTTTTGGCGGTGTTAAATCCTCAGGTTTTGGTCGCGAGGGTAGTCAATTGGGGATTTATGAGTTTTTAAATACAAAATATTCATTATATAAATATTAAAATTGAGGCTAAGATGCAAAAAAATATAATTGGAATTTTAACCAATACTGGTACTGAAGATAATTTGCATACATACACAATAACGCAAAAATATGTTGATCCGATTATTAATATTATGCAAGATGTTCCGCTCTTACTTCCTGCTAGTGGAGAAAATGCACCCTATCAGCAATGGCTTGATCTTGTCGATGGCATATTGTTTACCGGTGGAAAATCAGATATTCATCCATGTAATTATGGGCATGAAATAACTAATAAAAAATCATTTTTTGATCATAAGCGTGATATAGTTAGTTTTAATCTAATTAAATTAGCCATAACTAAAAAAATTCCAATCTTGGGTATTTGCCGAGGTTTTGAGGAAATCAATGTTGCTTTAGGTGGAACGTTAAAACAAAGTCTGCATGTATTACATCAACATATTGATCATCGTGAGCATAAAACTAATCCTTTTACTATACAGCATGAAGTGAAAATTGTTGCTGGAGGAAAATTAAGTCAAATATTTGTACCACAAAAATTGGGGGTAAATAGTTTGCATGATCAAGGAATAGATGAATTGGCGCCAAATTTACAGGCTGAGGCTTATGCTTGCGACGGTTTAATTGAAGCGTTTAGTTTAAAAAACAGTTCGCAATTTGTATTTGCTACTCAATGGCATATTGAATGGGAGGCTGATAAAAATCAGTGTTCGTCAGCAATATTTTCAGCATTTAAGGCCGCTTGTAATGAATATTCAAGAATTAAGCGTATAAATAATAGTATTGATAATTAGGAGTCAATAATGAAAACTAAAGATTTTGATATAATTACAGTGGATAATATGGATCAATGGCTTGATGAACGTGAGGTGGTAGAAATTGAATGTTTAATTTCCGATTTAACAGGGGTTCCAAGAGGCAAAATTCTACCGCGTAAAAAGTTTAATAAAGATAATGGAATGCGAATTCCAGAAAGCATAATTAGTTATACTGTAACGGGTAATTGGCCAGACAATGCAATTATCAATGAATATATTCGCGATGTGGATCGTGATATGTCATTAATTCCCGATATGTCTACTTTAAAAATGGTTCCTTGGGCTACTGATGTTTCAGCTCAAGTTATTCATGATTGTGTATTTAATGATGGAACTCCTGTTGATTATGCTCCGCGTAATGTACTTAAAAATATAATTAAATTATTTAATGATAAAGGTTGGAGTCCAATTATTGCTCCTGAAGTTGAATTTTATTTAGTAGATAAAAATGTTGATCCAGATATTCCGTTAAAGACTCCAGCAGGTCGGTCAGGGCGTTCAGAAACAGCACGGCAGCATTATAGTATTGATGCAGTAAATGAATTTGATTTGCTGTTTCAGGATTTATATACTTATTGTGATGCCATGAACTTAGATGTTGATGCATTAATTCATGAAGTGGGAGCTGGTCAGATGGAGGTTAACTTTGTACATGGTGATCCATTGAAGCTCGCTGATAAGGTGTTTTATTTTAAAAGAGCGCTACGCGAAACTGCATTAAAGCACGGAATGTATGCCACATTTATGGCAAAACCAATGGCGTGGGAACCAGGAAGTGCTATGCATATTCATCAAAGTATAATTGATAAAAAGACTAAAAAAAATATTTTTAGTAATGATGATGGAAGTCCATCGCAATATTTTTATTGGTATTTAGGTGGTTTACAAAAATATGTCCCTAGTGCCATGGCATTCTTTGCTCCATATGTAAATTCATATCGCCGCTTGTCTAAATTTACTTCGGCGCCAATAAATGTTAAATGGGGTGGAGATAATAGAACTGTAGGGTTTAGAATCCCTAAATCAGATGCGCAAAATCGCAGAATAGAAAATCGTGTTGTTGGTTCTGATGCAAATCCATACGTAGCACATGCTGTGACCCTGGCTTGTGGGTATTTAGGTATGCTGCATAAAATAGAGCCATCGGCAGAAGAGGTGGGGAATGCTTATGATAGTGGTTTTGATTTACCTGAAAGTTTAAATGAAGCACTGAAATTACTGCGTAATTGTGAAGATTTGCAGAATGTATTAGGCAAAAGATTTTGTGGTATTTACACTGCGGTTAAAATTACTGAGTATGCAGAGTTTACCCGCGTAATTAGTTCATGGGAACGTGAACATTTACTGTTACATGTATAAATTAATAAGGGGAGTAATATGCCGGTTTCAAATCAAACACAACAATTAAGAGTTGATGATTTTAATCATTATTTACATCCATTTAGTGATATGCTTAGCATTAATAACAAAGGGGCTAGAATTATTGTTAAGGGCGATGGGTGTTATATTTGGGATTCAGAAAATAATAAAATTTTTGATGCAATGTCTGGTTTATGGTGTGTTAATTTAGGGTATGGGCAAAAGTCTTTGATAGATGCTGCAACTGAACAGTTAAATACTTTAGCTTTTTATAACAGTTTCTTTCAAACAGCAAATACTCCCGCTATTGAATTGTCTAAAGCGATTGCTTCAGTAGCACCAGATGGATTTAATCGAGTTTTCTTTACCAATTCTGGTTCTGAGGCGAATGATACCATGATAAGAATGGTGCGGAGATATTGGGATATAAAGGGACAATCAAGTAAAAAAATTATTATTAGTCGTTGGAATGCTTATCACGGTAGTACCATGGGCGGAGCATCTCTAAGTGGTATGAAATATATGCATGAACAAGGAGATTTACCGATACCAGGAATAGTGCATATTGCGCAACCTTATCAATTAGAAAATGGTTTACCCAATGAAACTGAAACAGATTTTGCACTACGAGCAGCAAATTGGTTAGAAGAGAAAATATTAGAGTTAGGTGCGCAAAATGTAGCTGCTTTTGTTGGTGAGCCAGTACAGGGCGCTGGAGGCGTAATAATTCCGCCAAGCGGTTATTGGCTGCGAATTCAAGAAATATGTAAAAAATATGATATTTTATTGGTTGCCGATGAAGTAATTTGTGGTTTTGGCAGATTAGGTTACTGGTTTGCCTCACAACACCCTCATATTAACATTAATCCGGATCTTATAATTATTGCTAAAGGGTTGACCAGTGGTTATATTCCAATGGGTGGCGTGATTGTTCATGATAAAGTCAGTGAGGTGTTAGTGCATCAAGGAGGCGATTTTAATCATGGCTTTACCTATAGCGGTCATCCGGTTGCAGCTAATGTTGGCGTGGCTACAATTAAATACATTAAGGAACAAAAGTTATTGCAACATTTACAACAAAATATTATTCCATACTTTGCTACAAAATTTGCCCAACTAAATAATCATCCATTAGTAGGGGATGCCCAGTCGATAGGATTAGTGGCAGGATTAGTTTTATATCAAGATAAGCAGCAAAAGAAACATTTTGCAAAAGATTTGCATGTGGATAATATTTGTCGTGAATTTTGTTTTAATAATGGTGTTGTAATGCGTGGCGTTGGTAATCGTATGATAATTGCGCCACCATTGGTTATGAATCAAACTCAGGTTGATGAAATTATAAGTAAAATAGTTTTAAGTTTAGATAATTTATTTGATAGTCTTAAAGTAAAAGGTATAGTATGAGTAACAATATAGAGTGGAAAAATAGGGCAAATAATGCGGTTAGTGCTGCGGTAGCAAATGCTTATAATATTTTTGTGGCCAAAGCAAAAAATGCGCAATTATGGGATATTGAGGGTAATCGATACATTGATTTTGGTGGTGGAATTGGAACTTTAAATACCGGGCATTGTAATGACAAAATAATCACTGCGGTAAAAGAGCAATTAGATAAGTTTACACATACAGCTTTTGCTATAACTCCTTACCCACAATATATTGAATTAGCTGAGAAATTAAATCAGCTGGTTCCTGGAGATTTTGCTAAAAAAACATTATTTGTTACAACTGGCGCAGAAGCGGTTGAAAATGCAATTAAAGTTGCTCGCATTGCTACTAAAAGGTTAGTGGTAATATCTTTTGTTGGTGGTTTTCATGGTAGAACTATGTTAACTTTAGGGTTAACTGGTAAAATAAAGCCTTATAAAGTTGGGTTAAGCAATTTTACCAATGATATATTTCATGCGCCGTTTCCTAAAAACAAAGAAACATTTAGCCAAATGCAGCAATATTTTGAAAATTTATTTAAGGCAGATATTGCTCCTGAAGATATAGCCGCAATTATTTTTGAACCTGTACAGGGAGAAGGTGGCTTTTATTCTATTTATCCTGAAGCGGTTAAGTGGATTAGAGATTTGTGTAATAAACATCAAATTGTTATGATTGCAGATGAAATTCAATCTGGATTTGCGCGAACTGGTAAGCTATTTGCCATGGAGCATTTTAATATTGCCGCTGACATTGTAACATCAGCCAAATCACTAGCTGGTGGTTTTACTTTAGCAGCAATAACAGGAAGAGCAGCAATTATGGATGCTCCTGTACCTGGTTCTTTAGGTGGGACTTATGCTGGTAATCCAGTAGCAATTACAGCAGCATTAACAACTATTGAAGTTATGCAGCAAAATAACTTGCCTCAACGTGCGCTAAAAATAGGGGAGCAGATTGAGAGCGTAATTAATAAAATCAAATCTAGGGTTCCACAAATTAAAGAGTTTCGACGTTTAGGTGCTATGGCAGCAATAGAATTTTATGATCCAACAACACATGAAATTGATAGTGCTATTGTCACTAAAATTCAGCAATTAGCCATAAATGATGGATTAATTATTCTATCCTGTGGATATGGTAATGTTATTCGGTTTTTAGTGCCATTAACCATCGAGGATAGTATTTTAACGGAAGGTTTAAATATTTTAGAGAAAAGTATTTTAACTGCAGCGAATGCTTAAATTAATGCTATAGTGGTTAGGAAAAATAAAATTATTTCATAACCACTTTGTATTATTAAATTAAAAAGCAACAACACCATTTGCTAATGGTGGTAATTTAAAATGGTTTGCTACCGTTTGTCCAATATCAGCAAAACTTGTTCTAATCCCTAAGTTTACGCTTAAACCGTTGGCATAGGCTAAAAAAGGTATATGTTCTCTTGTATGATCACTGCCAGGCCAAGTTGGATCACAACCGTGATCAGCAGTTAGAATTAATAAGTCATCTTTGCCAAGTGATGCAAGTATTTGAGGAATACGAGTGTCTACATACTCAAGTGCTTCTTTATATCCAACAACATCTCTTCTATGGCCATAGAGCATATCAAAATCAACTAAATTAGTCATTATAAAAGATGATTGGTGTGTAGTATCTTTTATTGCTTGAATAGTGGTGTCAATTAATTGCTCTAATCCATTTGCCTTGATTTCAATTTGTGTTCCTTGATGCGCATAAATGTCACCAATTTTACCAATAGCAACAGTTTGAATATTATTTGCTACACATACATCAAATAAAGTTTTTTCATTTGGAACCAGTGAGTAATCCTTACGATTACCAGTGCGGGTAAAACCATCTTGGCTATTACCAATAAATGGACGAGCAATAACTCGAGCAATATTATAAGGTTTTAACTCTTCTCTGACTATTTGACATAAAGCATATAGTCGTTCTAAACCAAATGATTGTTCATGGCAGGCAATTTGAAACACAGAATCCGCTGATGTATAAAAAATTGGCTTACCACTAGCAATGTGTTCCTGTCCCAATTGATTAATAATAGTGGTGCCTGAAGCATGACAGTTAGCTAAAAAACCGGGCAAGTTAGCCTTTTTTACAATTTGGGACAATAATTCAGAAGGAAAAGAATTAACCGGTTGATTAAAGTAGCCCCATTCAAACAATACGGGAAATCCAGCCATCTCCCAATGTCCACTAGTGGTGTCTTTGCCTGAACTAATTTCACGGCAGGCTCCATATAATCCAATTAGTTTTTGTTGTTGGTTATCGCAAAATAAAAACTTATTATTGACTAAGTTAAAACTTTGGCCTAAACCCAAACTTAATAAATTGGGGATATTAAAGCTAAGTTTATTTGTAGCACAATATTCGTCAATATGACCTAATGTATTACTGTTTAAATCGCCAAATTTATCGGCATCCGGTAATGCCCCAATGCCAAATGAATCAAGGACTAAAATTATTGCTCTTTTTGTCATATTAAAACACCTTTCAATTATTTGTATTAATAGGTTGTTGTGTTGTCAACCTTGTGTTCGACTTGTTTTATGGAATCAATAACACTACCTAATAGAGAAGATGCTCCAAAGCGAAAGTTTTTCCCTGTAATCCATTGTTCGCCCATAATTGAAGCCGTTAAATTCGTATAATCAAAAGCCTCAGTTATAGTTCTAACACCGCCGGCGATCTTCAATCCACATTCAGCCTTGCTCGACTTAATTACATTTAGCATTATTTCAGCGGCAGCTAGAGTTGCATTTATTTTAACTTTACCGGTAGATGTTTTAATAAAATTAGCACCGTTATCGATACTAATTAAACTGGCTTTTTCAATTAAATCTTTTGTGGCTAAAACGCCTGATTCTATTATAACTTTAAGCGTTGTTGTTGCGCAAGTTTTTTTAATTGCATTAACCATTTCAGCGGCAACTTTGTAATTACCATTAATCAATTCATGGTATGGTAATACCAAATCTATTTCATCAGCGCCTCTATTTAAGGCTAATTCAGTTTCACGTTTAGCCATTTCAATATCAGTAGAGCCATGCGGAAAATTTACTACAGTAGCAATTTTAATCGCAGTGGAGTTTAATAGTTCTTTAGCCTCAGGAATAAATCTTGAATAAATACAAATAGCAGCTACAGCGCCAAATTCTGACTGTGCGTTGTGGCAAAGTTTAGTAATAGCTGCTGTGGTATCGTTATCATTTAGTGAGGTTAAATCAATTAGATTTAAAATATTTGTAGCAGTTAGCATAATATCTCCTTATAAATTAATACTTGCTAAAAAAATTGACTACCAGCTTTGGCATTTTTAATAAAGATGAATTTAAATTTTGATTGTAATAAATAAAACCACAATGACCACCTTCTTTAGTACTGTGTAATTTGGTGGTGGCTGATAACTCATGTTTATGAGGCCAATCTTGCACCTGAATTAAAGGGTCATTTCGAGCTTGTAAAATTAAAGTTGGGATTGCAATTTTATGCAAAAACTTTTTATATTTAGTTTGTTGATAGTAATCGTTAATATCTTTGTAGTTATAAAATAAAAGAAAGTATGAACGAGTAAACTGTTCAAAAGATTTAATGTTGTCCTCATAAACATAATTGCTACTAATTTGTTTTAGATAAAGCTTAATTTTAGGCATTAACGTTTTAAGTATTGTCATACGATAAATTGTGTTAAATCCATTATCAATATAGCTAATTGATTTTTGTATATTAAATGGCACTGACAAAGCTACAGCTGCATTTACCAGCTTTTGTTCAGGATTTTCCCCTAATAATTTTAATAAGGCATGGACACCTAAAGAAAAACCAACAGCATAAATTTTACTGGTTCGAGTTTTACGTAAGTATTTTAAAATCCACTCCATATCTGCAGTATCGCCGAAATGATAAAATTTGGGTTTGATGTTAATTTCGCCAGAACACCCGCGATAATTTATTACTGCACCACTCCAGCCAATGCTTTCTAGATAATACATTAAGCGACGACAATACTGACTTTGTGAATTGCCCTCAATTCCATGAAAAATTACCACCAGTGGAGCATCATGATTACTACGATTGACCCAATCTATATCAATAAAATCAGCATCTGGAGTAAATAATCGTTCACGTTGGTAGATGGGTTTAATTTTTTGACTAAAATATGCCGGGGAAATGGTATTAATATGCCCAAAATCTATAAAATTTAATTTTTGTTGATAATTTTTTATTAATGTAAGATTAGTGAGTTTATCTT
>JAPJMP010000133.1 GCA_026461645.1 Burkholderiales bacterium | reverse complement strand
CGAGTTAGTAATTTATTTGTTTTTTATGGTTTATACCGTTGGAAGTTATTTTAACTATATTTTCAAAATTGGATATTATAAAAAAATAGTCAATGAAAAAATAATTGAAACATTTGCTGATGAATGAAGCAATTACTTAAAAGTTATGACCTATAAGCAGGAGGAGTACATACATGAATAGCAATATGCAGGAAAAATGGAATAATTCTTATTTATATACAAGTAATAGTGGTTTTATTGAAGAGTTATATGAATTATATTTAGAAAATCCAAGTAAGGTGAGTAGTAATTGGAAGGATTATTTTGATTCTATTCAAATTAAAGGAATTAAAGATATAAACCATAATACCATTAAAGAAAAAATTGCCTATATTACGCAGATGCCATTGGAACATAATGTCTCTTTTGAGATTAATGATGCCCAAACCAAAGTTTGGAAATTAGTTAATGCGTACAGAATCTATGGCATGGCTTATGCTGATCTTGACCCGTTACAGCGAAGAGCAAAAACAATTCCTCCTGAATTAAATATAACAAATTATCAATTAAACGATGAATTAGAGAATGAGTTTTATGTTGACTTAGATGTCACTTCTGCCAAAAAAATGAAACTGAAAGAAATTATTCGACAGTTTGATTTAATTTATTGTGAGAAAGCAGCGTTTGAATTTGGGCATATTTCAAATTTGAGCGAACGCGATTGGCTGACAAAATATATTGAAACAAATTATTTAAAATTTAAATTATCCGACACAGAAAAGATTAAAATTTTACAAAAATTAACTGAAGCAGATGTATTTGAGCGTTATTTACATACAAAATATGTTGGTCAAAAAAGATTTTCGCTTGAAGGTGGTGATAGTTTAATCCCGGCATTGGATATATTAATTAGTGCTGGTGCAAAAAGTGGAATTAAGGAAGCGTATATTGGTATGGCACATCGTGGGCGCATTAATTGTTTGGTTAATATTGCAGGCAAGCCACCGCATAAAGTATTTGCTGAATTTGAAGGGCACTATCCCAAATATGATTTTGTGACTACAGGGGATGTTAAATATCATAAAGGTTTTCGTTGTAATTATGCCACAGCTAATGGAGTAGTTAAAACAGAAATTGCTTATAATCCATCGCACTTGGAGGTGGTTAATCCAGTATTAAATGGAATTGTAAGAGCGCGGCAAGATAAGTTAAATAATCAAAATGATGTTTTGGGTATATTAATTCATGGTGACTCGGCTTTAATTGGTCTTGGTACCAACCAAGGAGTACTAAATATGTCACTTACGCGTGCATATAACGTTAAAGGAATGGTACATATTGTTGTAAATAATCAAATTGGTTTTACAACCTCCGATACTAGAGATAGCAGATCTTCGCGCTATTGTACTGACATAGCCAAGATGATTGAATCCCCAATTATTCATGTTAATGGTGATGATGTTGAAGCTGTTGCCTTTGTAATGCAATTAGCGATTGATTATAGATTAAAATATAAAAAAGATATAATGATTGATATTGTATGTTTTAGGCGACATGGTCATAATGAGGCTGATGATCCATCCTTAACACAGCCTTTTATGTATAGTTTAATTAAACAGCATCCGGCAACAAGAATTCTTTATGCTAAAGAGCTGGTTACGCAAGGAGTAATTACTGAACAAGTAGTAGAGCAGTTAGCAAATAATTATCGTGATTCTTTAGCTCAAGGAATTCATCCTAATGCTGACAAAATGGTGCCAATAGCACACCAAGAGGATTTAGATTACGCCACGATAATAAAAGCAAATTGTGATGATAAAGTAAATACCAAGATTGATAACAAAATGGTGCAATTAATTGCTAAAACAGTAACAACTTTACCTAATGATAAGTTTAAGCCTCATCCAACGGTAGTCAGATTACTTGAAAATAGACGTGCAATGGGAGCGGGTGAAATACCAGTAGATTATGGTATGGCAGAAATGCTGGCCTATGGAAGTTTATTAGAACAAGGATATAGTGTAAGGCTAACTGGAGAAGATTCTTGTCGAGGAACATTTACTCACCGTCATGCTGTATTGCATAATTTAGATCGCAAAGATGTAAATGATGGAGGCTATATGCCTTTGGAGAAATTAGTTAAGGCTAAAAATCGATTAGCAATTTATGACTCAGTTTTAAATGAAGAGTGTGTTTTGGGGTTTGAATATGGCTATAGTATAACGAATGTCAAAGAATTAGTAATTTGGGAGGCCCAATTTGGTGACTTTGCGAATGGAGCACAAGTAATTATTGATCAATTTATCGCATCAGGTGAGACTAAATGGGGCGTGTTGAGTAATTTGACGATGTTGTTGCCACATGGGTTTGATGGACAGGGACCAGAGCATTCATCAGCGCGTATCGAAAGATTTTTACAGTTAGGTGCTGAAAATAATATGATGTTGGTGATACCGACAACTGCGGCACAGGTATTTCATATCTTACGCTATAAACCAATGACCAATTGGATAAAACCATTAATAATTTTTATGTCAAAGAAATTATTAAGATTTAAAGATGCCACAAGCAGTTTAGATAAGATTACTGCTGGAAGTTTTCTTCCCGTAATTGGTGATGACAAGCAACCATTATCTGCGACTAAAATTATTATTTGTGCCGGGCAGATATATTATGATTTATTTAATGAGCGTGCACAAAGAAAATTGGAACAAGAAGTTGCATTAATTAGATTAGAACGTTTGTATCCATTTCCTGAAGCTCAGTTAAAACAGGAAATATCGCAATATACTAAAGTTAAAAATTTCCTTTGGGTACAAGAGGAACCGTATAATCAAGGATGTTGGTTACAACTTCGAGAAAATTTAGATAAGGTACTTGATAGAAAAGCAAATTTTAGTGCTATAACTAGACCAGCTAGTGCTGCCCCAGCTTGTGGTTATGCAAGCACACATAGTGCTGAACTGAAAAATTTGCTAGATGGTGCCTTTGCTTAAATGAGTGAATTTAGTGCTTATATTTAAGCGCGCCAATTGTTAACTAAGAGGTGATAATTATTTATAAGATTTGGCTAAATATTAGTTTACAGCCTAATTTGTGGTGACAAATGAAATAAATTTGTATTATAT
>JAPJMP010000132.1 GCA_026461645.1 Burkholderiales bacterium | reverse complement strand
ACCAAATTTTTGAAATTTAAATTTTACAGCATCGATTTAACCACCTGATTTAATTGAATAAAAATTAACGATGTAAATGAGTTGCCCCACAATATTGTTTTTTTGTTAAAATTAGTACTTAATATTTTTAATGCTGTTTAAATTTTAGTAGATTGGACGCACAAGTAATGCAAGCAAACAATGAGGTTTGTTATTTAGATGAAATTATTATAGAGGGTATTACAGTTGATGGACAAAAGTTTCGCCCAAGTGATTGGGTTGACAGATTATGTGGAATGCTAGCAGTATTTGATCAGCAACGAGTTTCATATTCTAACTTTCTTCGCCCAATGGTTTTTAAAGATATGAATTGTGTTGCTGTTAAAAAAGAGTTAGAAAAAAAGAAACCTAGTATATTTAATTTTATCATGCAATTTGCCGCAGACAATCAATTAAAAGTAATTGATGGCGCAAACTTTAAAAAAGCAGTTTTATAGAGGTCTAAATGAGTAAAAAAATATTAGTGCTTCATGGGCCTAACTTAAATATGTTGGGGACCAGAGAGCCAACAGTTTATGGTAATACAACTTTAGATTCAATTAATAAAGAATTACTTAATTTATGCTTGACCAATGATATTATTATTGATTTTTATCAAAGTAATGCTGAAGCAGAATTAGTAACTAAAACACAGCAATGTTTAAATAAATACGACTTTCTAATTATTAACCCAGCTGGACTTACTCATACTAGTATTGTATGGCGAGATGCGGTCCTTGCTGTTGCATTGCCCTTTATTGAGGTTCATTTGAGTAATATATACTCGCGTGAGCCTTTTCGACATCATTCATATTTTTCAGATATTGCTGTTGGCACAATATCTGGTTTAGGTAAAAATGGGTACAAGTTAGCATTGTCTTATGCTATTGAATATTTATCAAATAAGGAATAATATTATGGACATTAAAAAAATTCGTGCAATTGTTGATTTAGTTAAAGAGTCAGGCATTACTGAACTGGAAATTACTGAAGGTGAGGAAAAATTAAAAATATCATCTTTTCCTAATGTACTTCAACCACAACAAGTACAACAGCCATACCTTACCCATCAAATAATTCCAAATCAAGCAACTATTGTTGAGCCAATTCAAAGAAATGATATTTCTGAGAATGATACAACTAAGCATACACCTACGCAATCTGAGAATTTAAAATATATTGTATCACCAATGGTTGGGACTTTTTATGGAGCGCCCTCTCCGAGCAAACCTCCTTTTGTTAAAGTTGGCCAACAAGTAAAAATTGGTCAAGTTTTATGTATTATTGAAGCAATGAAATTAATGAACCAAATTGAATCTGATAAAGATGGCATTATTAAAGAAATATTAATCAAAGATGGAACCCCTGTTGAATTTGGGCAACAACTATTTGTAATTGAATAACCTTTTTAGGGAAATATCATGTTTGAAAAAATTCTTATAGCCAATCGCGGTGAAATTGCATTACGCGTGCAACGCGCTTGCCGCGCACTTGGTATTAAGTCTGTTGTAATTTATTCCGAAGCTGATAAAGATGCTAAATACGTAAAAATTGCAGATGAAGCGGTATGTATTGGTCCAGCTAAATCAGCACAAAGTTATTTACATATTCCCGCTATTATAGCTGCAGCCGAAATCACTAATGCGCAAGCAATTCACCCAGGTTACGGTTTCTTATCTGAAAATGCTGAATTTGCTCGAAGAGTTGAAGGCAGCGGATTTGTTTTTATTGGACCTCGCCCTGCTAATATTGCAACTATGGGAGATAAAGTTAAAGCTAAAGAAGCAATGATTAGTGCTGGAGTGCCAGTTGTTCCAGGTTCCGACGGCGAGTTACCGCTAAACGACAAAGAAGCTTTAAAAATTGCTAAAAAAGTTGGCTACCCAGTAATTATTAAAGCCGTTGCCGGTGGTGGTGGTAGAGGTATGCGTGTCGTTCATGCTGAAGAGGAATTATTATCTTTATTAGAAGTTACTCGTGCCGAAGCTTTATCTGGATTTGGCAATCCGAATGTTTATATGGAAAGATTTTTAACTAAACCTCGTCACATTGAAGTGCAGGTTTTAGCCGACGAATATGGCAATGTAATTCACTTAGGTGAAAGAGACTGTTCAATTCAACGGCGCCATCAAAAAATAATAGAGGAAGCCCCAGGTGTTGGAATCACCGATAAAATGCGTAAAGACATTGGCCAGGCATGTGTGAAAGCTTGTAAAGCAATTAATTATCGCGGAGCTGGAACTTTTGAGTTTCTGCTAGAAGAAAATGAATTTTTCTTTATTGAAATGAATACCAGAGTACAAGTTGAGCATACGGTTACAGAAATGATTACGGGAATTGATATTGTTAAAGAACAAATTTATGTGGCTAGTGGAGAAAAATTACGCTACAAGCAATCAGATGTTGAAATTCGTGGTCATGCCATTGAGTGTAGAGTTAATGCAGAAGATCCTTTCTCATTTATTCCATCTCCTGGTAAAATCGATCAGTGCCATTTTGGTGGTGGCAACGGCGTTCGTATTGATTCTCACGTATACTCAGGTTATACGGTACCCCCTTTTTATGATTCAATGATTGGCAAAATTATTGTGCACGGTGCTAATCGACAAGAAGCAATTAATAAAATGAAAGGGGCATTACTTGAAACCTCTTTTACCGGGATTAAAACCAATATTCCCCTGCATTTAGAATTAATGCAAGATAAAGGTTTTATCGAAGGAGCACAATCAATACATTATTTAGAGCATTATTTAAAAATAAAACATTCTAATTCGTAATATTTGGAGATTAAAAATTGTGGCTTTTAAACAGATAGTTATCAACATAGACTCCAAAGCTGCAGAAATTTTATCCGATATTTTCAGTGAATTAAATGCTTTATCCGTAAGTATTGAAGATCAATATGAAGGCACACAATTAGAACAGCCAATTTTTAATGAACCTGGAATGGATATTGAAAATTTATGGCAACATAGTCGATTAAAAGTTCTTTTTAACTCTGCCCTAGATGTTGAAGCAATAGTTATTCTAGCGCAACAATTACTAGAACAACAATTTGATTATATAATAGAAATTATTGATGATCAAGACTGGGTGCGCAAAACTCAAGATCAATTTCTACCGATTAAAATTACTGACAATTTCTATATTGTTCCTTCCTGGCATCAAAGTCCAAATAAAAATGCGCTTAACCTTAATCTTGATCCAGGGTTAGCTTTTGGTACTGGCTCACATCCTACCACTTTCATGTGCTTACAGTGGATAGCAGCACATTTAACCTCATGCGACACAGTTGTTGATTATGGCTGTGGTTCAGGCATACTTGCAATTGCAGCTAAAAAATTTACAACAGCAGTTGTTGTCGCTACTGATATTGATCCACAAGCATTATTGTCTACTGAATATAATGCGCACAATAATCAGGTAATCATTGAAATTGTTGAGCCAAAAGCTTTGGAGGCTCGATCGTTTAATATTGTTATTGCAAACATTTTATCTAATCCGCTAAAATTTTTAGCTCCTCTTTTATCATCGTTGAGCAATCGTAAATTAATTCTCTCTGGTATTCTAGTCGAGCAGGTTGATCAATTAACTGAAATTTATAAACAATGGTTTACTGTTGAGGTGGCTAATACAATGGATGGTTGGGTATTACTTGAATGTAGTAAAAAATGAAGATTAGTTATTTTAAAAATTTTGAGCAGATTTATCAGACAGCAAATGAATTAAATACCTATAAAAATATATTTACTGTTTTAGAAAAACTTAATATAATTTTGCAACAAACTGTTCCGGTTAATATTAGGCCACATTGCCGAGTTGCCGCTTTTGATTACAAAAAAAGTTTAGTTGTTATCTATTTACAAAATCAAGAATGTATTCATTTAATTAAAGGCTTGGCAGATAATATTTTACATAATTTTAATAAAGAAAATTTT
>JAPJMP010000131.1 GCA_026461645.1 Burkholderiales bacterium | reverse complement strand
CCACACCACTAAAACCACCATCATTTTTTTATTAAATCTGAGGTGGGCTGATAGTGCTGCACCTAAATTTACATGGTAAGAAACTAGTACAGTAGCGGGGGCCGCTGAAAAATGGTGTAATTGTTTTATTCTGTATATTTGTTTGTGCTATAATAATTGACTTATATTTTAATATTTGAGGAAAATAGTCATGAAACGTACATTTCAACCTTCGGTAACAAAACGTAAACGCACTCATGGATTCTTAGTTCGCATGAAAACTAAAGGTGGGCGTGCTGTTATTAATGCTAGAAGAGCTTGCGGTAGAAAACGCTTAGCAGTTTAATTAATAATTATATTTTTGTGTATTCTTTTTCTAAACAATTAAGATTGAAGTCTGCTGAAGATTTTGCATCAGTTTTTATCTTAAAAAAAAGAATAAATGGCAATTGGTTTAATATTTATTATAAAAAAAATAATTCCAATAAATCGCGTCTTGGATTGATAATAAGTAAAAAAAATCATAAAAGATCTAATAAAAGAAATTACATGAAACGTATAATGCGCGAACTATTTAGGTTAAATCAACCACATTGGTCTGGGTACGACATAATAATTAAGACAAATAAATGTTTTATTAAGGATAATTATCTTGAAATTAAACATGAATTCATGCTTCACACCCAAAGATTTTTAGTTAAATAGTTTTTGATTGAGTAAAATGAAAAAAATTTTCATTCTTCTAATTCGTGCTTATCAATTAACAATTAGCCCTTTTTTGCCAAATTGCTGTAGATTTGAACCAAGCTGTTCTAACTATGGTATTCATGCTTTGAGAAAATATGGAGTTATCAAAGGTACGTACTTGACAGTTAAAAGAATTTTACACTGTCATCCCTTTGGTAAGAGTGGGTATGATCCAGTACCTTAATTTTTTATATTAGGAATTTGAATGGATTCGCGTCGTTTAGTTATTTTTATAGTTTTATCCTTAGGTTTATTGCTAGTTTGGGAAAAATATTTTAACCCACAGCCTGTACAAAATAATCAAATAACTGCTACGGCATCTCAAACTCAAGCAAACATCAATAATTCAGCAGTTAGTTCGAATCAACCAGTAGTGGATAGTTCATCATCAACTACTGATGCCTCAGCTCAAATTATTACAGTAACTACTGATGTGGTCCAAGCCAAAATTTCTACTATTGGTGGAAATCTTATTTCATTAGACTTACTAAATCATTCAAGTCAAGAAAATGCTAAACAACCATATAAGTTATTAATGGATAATAATAGAGTATTTATGGTGCAAACTGGTCTGGTAAGTAATAGTGGTATTAAACTTCCAAATCATCATAGTATATTTACTGCAGATAAATTAAATTATGTATTAAGCCCTGATAAAAAATCTATTCAAGTTAATTTAGTTAATAATGATAACGGGATTAAGATTATTAAATCGTATGTTTTTATGCGAAATAGTTATGTTATTGATATTAATTATCAAATTCAAAATTTAACTAAACAACCATTAAATGGTGTTTCAGCTTATTGGAGTATTGTCAGAGATGAAGACTCGCCTTATGGTGAAACAAAATTTGCTCACACATTTACTGGTCCGGCATATTATACAGAAGATTCAAAGTTTGAAACTTTGAAGTTTAGTAATGTAAATAGCGGGGATATAACCTATCCTGAATATACTAATAATGGTTGGGCTGGATTTATACAACATTATTTTGCTGTGTTATGGTTACTTAATGCTAATAATCATTCCCCAGTTTGTAGCAATGGAGTTACGTGTAGATTGAGCTTTAAACCAACGGGAAATAATTTGGTTTCAGCTGGTTTTTTAACAGATTTGCAAAGCGTTGCTGCAAATTCAACAGCAACTATTTCAATGCCACTATTTGCTGGACCTGAAGATTATAAAGTTTTGGCAGCATCAGCGCCTCACCTAGAGTTGACCAAAGATTATGGTTGGGTTTATATTTTTGCTACACCGTTGTTTTGGTTATTAGTTAAAATTTTCGAAGTGGTTAAAAATTGGGGTGTTGCAATTATCTTATTAACAATTGTAGTTAAAATGGTACTATATCCTTTAACCAGAGCAAGTTATATTTCTATGGCTAAAATGAAAGCTTTAGCGCCTAAAATGGAACAAGTTAAAAAACAATTTGGAGATGATAGGGCTAAATTTCAACAAGCAATGATGCAATTGTATAAAAGCGAAAAAGTAAACCCGATTGGTGGTTGTTTGCCGATGCTATTACAAATACCAGTATTTATAGGTTTATATTGGGCGTTATTATCATCAGTTGAGTTAAGACAAGCTCCATTTTTATGGATTAAGGATTTAAGTCAACCGGATCCATATTATATTCTACCAGTAATTCTAGCAGGGACAATGTTTTTGCAAACATTTTTAAATCCGCCTCCTAGTGATCCTGTTCAAGCTAAAATGATGAAAATAATGCCGATTGCTTTTAGCATTATGTTTTTTCTTTTTCCAGCCGGGTTAGTGGTATATTGGTTAATCAATAACATACTTTCAATGTCACAACAATGGTATGTTAATAATCATGTATCCTTACGCAAACAAAATCGACTAAAAAAATAAGTTATAAAATGCTGATTAATTTAAAATCAGCATTTTTTTTGTCCTAATAATACCATTCTTAATTCTTGATATTCTTTTGTAATGTTTTTGTAGAATATGGT
>JAPJMP010000130.1 GCA_026461645.1 Burkholderiales bacterium | reverse complement strand
GCGTAAACCTTTGTTAACATTTATTATTTGCTTTTGATTTTATGCTTTAAATATATTTTTAATACATATGTTGTCAAGATCTTAATAATCAACAACTTAATGGAGGTTTAATTGTACCTTATTGAAGTAATATTGGATGTACCGCTTTACCATTCATTTAGCTATACCCATAATCAAGCTTTAGATATTGGAACGCGCGTGTTAGTTAATTTTCGCAATAAACTAATAGTTGGTTTTGTTTGGCATTGCAAGCAACAAGTAACAACTGATGGTAAAACTTTAAAACCTATCAATAAAGTGTTTATGGAAAAAATTAATGCCGAGATACTGCAATTACTTGATTTTGCTTCGCGATACTATCATTATCCCTTGGGACAAAGTTTATTTTGTGCCATTCCACTAGCCTTAAAAAGTAATACCGAAATAAACAATAAATTTAAAAAAAATAAATCAGTTGTCAATTTGGCACCAACATCTCCTTTACTCTTAAATCCACAGCAACAAACTATAGTTAATACACTACAAGAGAAACTTAATGCTTTTAATGTCAATATTTTATTTGGTGTAACTGGAAGTGGTAAAACTGAGGTATATTTGGAATTAATTAATCAAGTGATTAAACAAGGAAAACAAATTTTGCTATTGGTACCTGAAATTAATTTAACTCCTCAATTGGTAGAACGGTTTAAGTTACGCTTTAGCGATGCAAATATTGTAATTGCAACGAGTAAATCCACAAATAACGAGCGCTATAGTGCATATACTGGCGCAAAAGATGGGAGCGTGCAAATAATCATTGGTACCCGTTTGGCAATTTTTACTCCATTTAAGCACTTAGGCATAATTATTATTGATGAAGAACATGATCAATCGTATAAACAGCAGGATAGTTTTCGTTATCATGCGCGTGATTTAGCCGTATGGCGGGCAAAATATAATAATATTCCAATTATTCTGGGGTCAGCAACTCCATCTTTTGAAAGCTTATATAATTATAAACTGGGAAAATATAATTTATATGAATTAAAGAGTCGCGCTGTATTAAATTCGCAATTACCAGAATTACGCTTAATTGATTTAAATCTTGAAGAGGGACATAGCGATCTAAGTACTGTTGCGTTAAACGAAATAGAAAAACGCCTAGCTTTAAAAGAAATGAGCATGGTTTTTATTAACCGTCGTGGATTTTCTCCATTAATCCGCTGTTATCATTGTGGCTGGATTGCTAGCTGCAGCAATTGCTCGGTAAATTTAGTGTTTCATCACTTGAATAATCAATTAAGATGTCATAAATGTGGGCAGAAAAAATCAGTGCCAATTACTTGTCCAGCTTGTAATAGCCACTATCTTCAAACCTTGGGCAGTGGCACTCAAAAAATAGAACAAGTATTAATTGATAATTTCCCTACGGCAAGAATTTTGCGCATTGATCAAGACACATTAAAAACCAAAAGTGCATTTAATCAAGTGTATCAAAAAATAAAAAATAATGAGGTAGATATTTTAGTAGGTACGCAAATTTTAACTAAAGGACATGATTTTCATAATTTAACCTTAGTGGTGGGGCTAAATATTGATAATGGTTTGTTTAGTTTTGATTTTAGAAGTAGTGAACATTTGTACACTCAATTAACTCAGGTTGCTGGAAGAGCTGGAAGGGGAGATAAAAAAGGTTTAGTGTTATTACAAACTAATTATCCAAAGCACGAGTTGTATAGTTATTTAAGTAACAATGATTTTGCGGGTTTTGCCAATTATGCTATAAAGATAAGAAAAGATTTAAATTTACCACCTTATGTAAATTATGCGGTTTTACGCATCAGCGGCAGCACTCAGCAAAAAGTTAATAGTTATATTACTAAAATTTATCCGATTTTAAAGCAACTAGCAGTCCCTGACATTACAATAAGTCCTGCAGTGCCATCAGTTATTCAAAGATTAAATGGTAAAGACCGAATGCAAATTTTAATTAGCAGTGCCAACCGCATGAATTTACAAGTTTTTTTAGATAAGCTTGTAGTTGTAATTACGCAGCAGTATAAAATCCCCAGCAATTTAAATTGGCATCTAGATATAGATGCCCTT
Source organism: Burkholderiales bacterium (assembly GCA_026461645.1). Classification (GTDB taxonomy): domain Bacteria; phylum Pseudomonadota; class Gammaproteobacteria; order Burkholderiales; family UBA11063; genus Aquella. Next base: position 9,998 of record JAPJMP010000130.1, on the reverse strand, counting down.
GAAGTTTAGTAAGTGCCAAAGATTCTATCTCCAGCATCCCCAAGACCCGGAATGATATATAGATTTTCATTTAACTTCTCATCAATTGCTCCAGTATAAATTTTCATGTCTGGATGGGCATTAGATAAATAATCAACACCTTCAGGTGCGGCAAGAATTGAAACAAAGGTGATATCTTTAACTCCTTTTTGTTTTAGAATTTTAATTGCAGCTGCAGCAGAGTATCCGGTGGCTAACATTGGATCTAATAAAAATACACTACAAGAACCAATATCATTAGGAAGCTTACTAAAATATTCAATTGGCTCATGAGTTTGAGGGTTACGATAAATTCCAATATGGCCAATCTTAGCATTTGGCACAATATTAGAAATAGCATCAGACATAATAAGGCCAGCACGTAAAATTGGCACCAAAGCAATTTTTTTAGCACTAAGTGCAATAACTTTAGTTGTTGCTAATGGCGTTTCAACCGGGGTTAATTTAGTTTCAAGATTGCGCATTGCTTCATAGCCTAGCATTTGTGAGATTTCGAAAGATAATTGACGAAAATCCTTAGAACATGTGTCTTTATTGCGCATTAGAAATAATTTATGTTGAATTAATGGGTGAGTGATTAAAGTTACCATGATTGGCCTTTCATTTTAATTGTTTATAGTTGTTAACCATAGAGAGCATAGTTGCATATTTGGGGTTTTTTAGATCACTTAAAAAACTATTTTTATAAACTGGAAACGCAACTAACGCTAGATTAATTTTAGCCTTAGCTTGATCATATTGACCGTTATTCCAATCTAGAATTGCTTGTTTTATAATGTCGTCTGGATAAGGGTGAAAGTTAGTCAATAAATTAATATAATGTTGCTGCTGCGCAAGAGTAAAAAACTTATTAGTATTAGCTTCATCTAAATTCAAATAACTATCCAAATTATAAAGTGCTGGATATGCCCAGAAAACATCAGAATCAACTAACTGTTTTAAATATCCGGCTTCAATTTTGTAATCGCGATAGTCACTTGGAGCATCACTGTAGGTACTAACTGTATTATAAATAAGTGAGCAGGAGAACATTAAATAGACCATAACGACAATTGGAATTGAAGTAATTGAAGCTGCAACATTGCTATTTATATTACATAACGGCTGATTAAAGGATAAGTATATGATTAATGGGCCAAAAAAATAAATATACCATAATGGATATTCAACCATACTATGTGCAATAGTGGTAAAAATAAGGCATAATAAAACTACATTTTCAATATTATTGTTTTTAAACATTTGCATTATAATGATAAATATTCCAGCAACTGCAATTACAGTCCCAATAATGCCTGTTTCAGCCATTAATTGTAAAATAAGATTATGACAATTGGTAAATAAACCACTATTTGCTGGTGCATTGGGAAATAATAATTGTAAATAAACACTTTGCTTGGCATATTCATTCCAACCAGCCCCAAGCAATGGATGAGATTTAAATACGATTAAAGCTTTTTTCCATTCAATAAGACGTCTGCCGGTAAGAGAATTATCGGCTAAATCACTAGTAAGTCTTTGTAACCCACTATCACTTTGATTATGGTGAGAAATTAATTGATGAATTAAGGGGTAAAGATATTCAAAGGCTACTAAAAAAACACTTACGCCTAAAATGGTAAAAAATAAATTTTTAAATAATAGATTGCGATTTTTAAAATAAAATATCCCAGAAATTATAGTGGCAAGAGTAAAATATAAAAAGACACTGCGAGAAGAAGCTATAGTTATACTAAAACTTAACCAGACAATTAATCCCACAAATAGTGGAAATCTAATTTTATCTTTTAGATATAAATAAATTAAACTAAATACACCCCAGCTTAAATAATGGCAATAATGATTGCGCTGGCCAAAATGACCAAAAATATCGCTGTTGGGGTGAGCTGAGTCATAAAATACCCAAGGAAATAATTTAAGTAAATCTAAATATTGAATTAAACCTAAAAGTGACTGTAAAATTGCACCGATAAGTAATGCATAACTAATGATTAATAAAATTTGCTCGCGTCCGTATTGAGTAATTAATGTGCTAATTGCTACAGCAAGTAAAACACAAAGACACATTTCTAAAGCGGCTATATAAGATAAACCAATAAAATCGATATGTAAAAAGTAGGGCTGAATTAATAAAATAATAGCAAATAAAACTAGTGGGATTGTAATCGTTGGAATTGATAAATTTTTAAAATAAAAACAAATAATTAAAAATAAACTAATTCCTAACCAAGCAAAGGCAGTTTCACCCCAAAACTCCGGAAGCGGGTCATAGTGAGCGGTATTTAATTGTGGAGCAACAAGCAATAATAAAATGTTTAATGCGCTACCCCAGAAAATTAATTTACGCATTGTCATGCTATATTTCTCCATTACGCAACTTTATTTTAAATAATGAATTTTACCATTAAATGGGCGATTGCACAGCAAATTATAAAAAAATTGTCGCATCCGATTTTACAATTTGCGAATAAAGATATGACAAAAAATAAAATAAAAAGCATAGATATGGTAATATAATTGTTTAATAATTATTCAGTTAACTTAAAATATATATAAATTTTAGCAAGCTAAATTACTTTTATCTTAGAGGTTCTTGAATGAAAAAAATAGCATTAATGATGGCCATTCCTTTTTTTATTTTAGTGGGTTGCAAGCAAAAAAGCGTACCTAAAGAAGAACCCAAATCAGTTGATGTTTCAGTAATGCAGGCTACTGACATTCCCTATGTACTTGACTATCCTGGTGTGGTGCAAGGAGTGGTTGATTTTCAAGTTATACCAAGAGTAAGTGGGGCAATTTTTAAACAGTACTATAAAGAAGGTACCTATGTTAAAAAAGATTCTGTTCTATATGAAATTGATCCCCGACCCTATGAGTTAAACTTGGCTACCTATCAAGGTAATTTAGTCCGGGATAAAGCGGCATTGGATAATTATAAATTAATTTATGATCGTTATGTTAAGTTATATAAAGTTAATGCAGTGGCCAAACAAGATGTTGAAACTGCGGAAATAAACTACAAATCGGCTGTAGGTAATGTACAGACTGATAAAGCTAATATTGATCAACAAAAATTAAATATCGAATACTGTAAAGTTAAAGCTCCAGCTGATGGTTATATTTCAGAACGCAAGGTAAGTGTCGGGGATATGGTGTCAGCATTTACTACAGTATTAAATCAAATTAATTCTGTAAATGATATGTATATTTTATTCTCAATGCCTGAAAATGATAGATTAGCCATTGAGAAGGGTACATTAGATGGTTCAATCAAAATTCCTCCAGCATATAAATTTACCACCGATTTGCAATTAGGCGATGGCACCATGCTTAAAAATCAGGGATATGTTGAATTTGCTGATACGCGAATTAGTGTACAAAATGGAGTGTGGAATCTACGCGCTTTTATTAATAACACTCAATTAAAACAAAAATTATTAGCCGGTCAATTTGTTCACGTATTTTTAAATGGGGCTAAATTTTTTAATACCTTTGCGGTGCCGCAGGTAGCTATATTTAGAGATGAAAAAGGGCCCTATGTTTATGAGGTAAATGATAAAAATATAGTAGTTAAAACTAGCGTTACCACTGGTAGAATGATTGGTGATTTATGGATTATCACTAGCGGAGTTAAGTCCGGCGATAAAGTAATTGTTAATGGTGGATTAAAGGTTAAAGAAAGCGATACAGTTGTTATAGACCCAAATGCTAATGAAAATACGCCAAATATTTAATTAAATTATTTTAAAAGCGGCTAAATATGTTTTCTAGGTTTTTTATCTTACGCCCAGTGTTGTCGATGGTGATATCAATAGTAATTGTTATCGCTGGTCTAGTTTCAATGTATGCCTCCTCAATTGAGCAATATCCCAATATAGTACCACCCAGCATTAATATTTCTGTTACCTTTCCTGGTGCAGATGCAGAAACAATAGCTAATGCAGTGGCAGCACCAATCGAAGATCAAATGTCAGGTGTGCCAGGTATGATTTATATGCAATCGTCCAGCGCCAATGGTAATAGCGGTTTATCACTAAATATTTACTTTGATGTTGGTACAGATTTAACTACGGTTGAAGCTGATGTATTAAACCGAATTAACACGGCACTACCACAATTACCAACTCAGGTACAACAGCAAGGGGTGACGGTTAGACTTAAAAATCCAGATCTGTTTTTAGTAGTTCCATTTTACACCGATGATAATAAACCAGATCAATTTTACTTAAGTAACTATATTCAACGCTACGTACTTCCTTCTATATTGCAAATTCAAGGTGTTGGTGTCGCTTTCTTACAAGGTCAACGCCAGTTCTCTATGCGTGTGTGGTTGGACCCAAATAAAATTGCTTATTATGGCTTAAAAATTTCAGATATTGCAGCTGCAATTAAAGATCAAAATTGGCCATGGGCAATTGGCCTTAATGCCATGGAACCAATGGATAGTTCGCAACAAAAATTTAATTATATTATTAATTCACCTGGTTATATGACTGCCGAGTCGCAATTTCAAAATATAGTTCTAAGAGCGTCAGAAAGTAACGCTCAAGTGGTTAGATTAAAGGATGTAGCGCGAGTAAAATTAGATCCACAAAACTACAATAGTTTCTTTAAAGGATATTTTAGAGATAAAACTGGCCATGTACTAAAACGTGATGCGGTTGGACTTATTGTTTATTTAGTTCCAGGGGCCAATCAAATCAAAGTAAGGCACCAAATTAGAGCAAAATTAGCTCAAATGCACCAATACATGCCTGCAGGAATAAAATATTACTATCATTATGATTCGTCACAATTTGTTATTTTATCCATTGACGCGGTGGTGCAGACTTTGATAATTGCCTTTATCTTAGTTTTTTTAGTCGTAATGTTATTTATGCAAAATTTGCGTGGAACAATTATTCCCGTTATTGCAATTCCAGTTTCAATAATAGGTACATTTGCTGGAACATATATTTTAGGGTTTTCAATTAATACCTTAACCTTATTTGGTATGGTTCTGGCAATTGGAATTGTGGTTGATGATGCGATTGTGGTTTTGGAGAACGTTGAACGTTTAATGCAAGAGAAAAAACTATCTCCAGTTGATGCTGCAATCGAATGTATGATAGAGGTTTCATCGCCAGTAATAGCTGTAGTAGCAGTATTAAATGCTGTATTTATTCCTGTTGCATTTTTGGGAGGTTTTACTGGTACATTAATGCAACAATTTGCAGTAACAATTGCTATTTCAACTTTATTATCAGGTATTGTTGCATTAACCTTGACACCAACATTATGTGCTTTAATGTTAAGTCATGAAAAAGATGTGCTTAAAACAAGTAAATTTAAGCCATTTGTACTATTAAATTTATTCTTTACTAAATTTAATAATGCTTTTGATCAACTTCGCAAAGGCTATTTAGTTATTGTTAAATGGTTGATCGAGCATATAAAAGTTGGCGTATTATTGTGGGTGGCGGTAATTTTGCTTGTAATTGGCATGTTTATTAAGATCCCAGAATCATTAATTCCACTAGAGGATATGGGCTATTATTATTATGTACAGCATGTTAATAATGCCGGTTCAATGGCCTATAATGTTGAGCAGGCAGAGTCGTTTGCTCAAGCGTTAATTAAAAATCCAGTAATTAATAAAATTGCGGTGTTAGGTGGATTAGATCTAATTGATAATGGTACCAATAAAACTAACACAACCTCAATGGCCATTATTCTTAATGATTATGACAAAAGGCCTAAACATGAAACTTTAAATCAAGTAATTGGCTATACTTATAAAACAATTGCAGCAGACAAAAATATTACCGGAATAGCTTTTAATCAACCACCAATACGTGGATTAAGTGCTACTGGAGGAGTAACCTTTTATTTGCAATCAAATAAGCCTAACACGGTAAAACAAATTTATCAAGACTCAATAAAGTTGACACAATATTTGGATAAAAATTATCCGCAAATAGCTAATTCTTTTCAATTTTATAATGTTGATACACCAGAAATTGATGTTCAAGTTGATCCGGCAAAATTATATTTATATGGTTTAAGTTATGCAGATCTATTTAATACAATGCAAGCAACATTTGGTACTTATTATGTTAACTATTTTACTAAATGGGAAGATTTATGGTGGGTAATAATGCAAGCTGACTATAAATTTCGTAAATCTCCTGATTTATTAAATACAATTTACTTAAAAAATGATCAAGGCAAAATTGTACCAGTTGGAAGTGTTGCTACAATTAATTATCGAAATGGTGCTGAAGTAGTTACTCGCATGAATGATTTTTTAGCTAGTCAAATTGTAGTTAATCCTGCACCCGGATATACCTCTGGAGAGATAATGTCCATCATTAAAAAAGCTGTGCCTAAAGTATTGGGTAAAGACTATACAATTAGCTGGTTTGGCCCAGCTTATCAGCAAAATTTAGCTGGCGCCACATCAACTATTGCCTTTGTTCTAGGGATTATAATGGTATACTTAATTCTGGCGGCCTTATATGAATTATGGTCACTACCGTTAGTAATTATGATGGCATTGCCTTTTGCTTTATTTGGAGCGGCATTAACTTTAATAATTTTTGATATGCCAAGTGATTTATACTTCAAAGTTAGTATGTTGACTTTGATCGGTTTATCCGCCAAAAATGCTATTTTAATTACTGAATTTGCTTTAGATGGTATTAAATTACATGGCATGACAATTAAAGATGCAGCGATCGAGGCTGCGAGAATAAGATTTAGACCGATAATAATGACTTCTATTGCTTTTATATTCGGTTCGTTGCCTTTGGTTTTGGCCAAAGGAGCTGGGGCCAATGCCCAGCACTCGGTAGGAATGGGGATTATAGGTGGCATGATTGGTTCAACATGTATCGCTACTTTATTTGTTCCATTGTTTTTTGTAATAATAATGACAATATTTTATAAAAACAAGAAAATTACTAAAATTTAATTAATAAAAGGAGAGGCAAATTGCAGATTAAATTATTCAAGAAAACTAGCATAATGGCAATTCTAGCATTGATGTTAATTAATACTTATGCAGATGATAACACTATACCAAAATTAGATAAAACAACAGCATTGACAGAGCAGTTATTAGATAATTTATGGCAAAATCGCGAGGACACTACTAACCAGAAACTAATAGCAGATTATTTATTAACTGAACCAAATGTGCCTAAGAATTATGCCATATCTTGGAAGACAGCGCGTCTTGTTACTTTTATCGGTAATTATGGTGTAGGAGAAGATCGTTTTGTTAAAACCAGTGAAGGAGCAAAACTCTTTAAATATGGATATACCGCTGGTCAACAGGCGCAAGAATTAAATCCTAGCGGAATTGAAGGTATATATTGGTATGCAGTTGATTTAGGTGCTTATGGTTTAGCTAAAGGTTTATTGTCAGCTGCGGTAAATGCAAAAGCTGGAATTAAAGCCCTACAAAAAGCGCAGCAAATTAATCCATCTTATGATGGTTATGGTAGTTATCGTATTTTAGGTCGCTATTATCAAGAATTACCTGGTTTTTTAGGTGGGGATAAAAAGACAGCTAAAGATCTTTATATACAAGCTGTAACTAAAGATCCTGGCTATAGAAATAATTGGGTGTTTTTAGGACAATACTATATAGTAATGAAGCAGTGGGATGATGCTTTAAAAGCTTGTCAAAAAGCACTAGGTTTACCTGGTGAAGTTGGCAAATATGAAGATATGCGTTATACCAATGAAGCGAAGGAATGTATAAGTAAGGCTCATGACTAATTCTGTAAAAGTTGCATTATTTCAATTCAACCCTACTGTGGGCGATATTGTTGAAAATACCAACAAAATTATTGCTGGAATTAATAGTGCAATTGCAAAAGGATGTAATTTATTTATTACATCCGAACTTGCAATATGTGGCTATAGCCCTGAAGATTTGTTGTTTCGAGCAAATTTTTATCAACAAATAAATCAGCAGTTAAAGCGACTTTTAACCTTTAAAGACATAACCTTAATAATTGGCTGCCCATATCAACAAATGGAGCATACATTTAATAGTGCTATGGTTATTAATTCAGGTCAAATCACCCATCGTTACGATAAAAAGTGTTTAGCTAATTACGGCGTATTTGATGAAAAGAGATACTTTACTGTTGGCCAGCAGCAAATTATTTTTGAACTAAATGGTATCAAAATTGGAGTTTTGATTTGTGAAGATTTATGGCATCAAGAGCAAGCCATTAATTTACAACAGGCTGGAGCTCAATTAATTTGTGTTTTAAATGCATCACCTTACTGGCAAAATAAACATACAACACGTTTAGAGTTAGTTAAAAGTCTAGTTAAGCAAATAAAGATTCCTATTATTTATGTTAATCAATTTGGTGGTCAGGATGAAGTGGTATATGATGGCTCAAGTTTTATTATGCTAGAGGATCAGCAGATACAATTACCAGCATTTGTTGAGTGCAATTTTTTTGCAACTATTGATTATCTAGACCAACGCTATAGTGTAAGTTGTAAACCGGTAGCGCCAGCTAACTACGACTCAACACAATTATTGTACCAAGCTTTAACCGTGGCTTTAAAAGATTACGTCACTAAAAACAATTTTGCCGGAGTAATTCTTGGCTTATCTGGCGGAATAGATTCAGCACTAACTTTAGCTATTGCTTATGATGCCTTAGGTAGCGATAAAATTATGGCACTAATGATGCCATCAATTTATACCGCCGCAATTAGTAAAGAAGATGCACGCGCTATGGCGCATAAACTTAAGATTAAATATCACGAAATTGAAATAACTGATTTATTTAATCAGTTTAAAACAACATTAAGTTTAAGTTTTGCTGGAACAGCCGAGGATACAACTGAAGAAAATATTCAGGCGCGAATTCGTGGAACACTTTTGATGGCACTATCAAATAAATTTGGTTTTTTGGTAATTACTACGGGGAATAAATCAGAAATGGCAACTGGTTATGCCACTTTATATGGAGATATGGCTGGAGGATTTGCGCTACTTAAGGATGTATTAAAAGTTGATGTGTATAAATTAGCTAAATGGCGCAATTTACAAACAGAAATTATTCCACATAGAATAATTACACGACCCCCATCAGCAGAATTAAGGGCAGATCAAACCGATCAAGATTCTTTGCCACCATATCCATTGTTAGACCGAATCATTGAACTGTTGGTTGAAAATAATTTGTCTCAAGAGGAAATAATTAATTTAGGTTTCGCCCCAGACGTAGTGAATAAAATTGCGCGTTTAATTAAAGTTAACGAGTACAAACGGCGACAAGCAGCAATTGGTCCGAAAATTAGTAAAGTTTCATTTGCTCGTGATTGGCGTTATCCAATAACCAATAAATTTAACTTTTAACTAATTCCTAGTTTTAATTTTTTTATTTCTAAACTATATACCCGTTTTGCGCGTTTATGTAACTGATGCAGTTCAGAAGTTTTTTTATACAGCAAATCGTCTTCATTGATAAAAATGAAATCACTTGCCTCTTTATCTTTGACTAATTGTTGCATGATAGAATTAATGTCAACAATCAAATTACGAATATCTTCAATTAAACTTTTGATATTATTTGATTCAAATAAATTTGATTCATAGTATAAATTTAGAAAATTATTAGATAATTGTGAGTAATGACTTTTAGGGCTAAAGGTGTCTGAATCATTTAATAATTTATTGTAATCTAAAATCATAAACTCTTTAATCAATAAAGATAGGCCAACATAATGGTCGTGGTAATATTTAATAGTATCATTAGTAACTAGGCGCAAAAATATTTTTCTTTGCGTTCGAGCATAATATACCGCTACAAGAAAGGTAACAACCGAAATAATTGCTCTTACAACTTCGGTGTTACTATTATAATAACTTTTAAAAAAATCTAAAGAATTAATCACATTACACCTCAAAAAGATTAAATAGACAATCTAAATTCAAAATTACT